>NZ_JBHYKH010000965.1:0-1419 GCF_042741275.1 Streptomyces sp. NPDC058964 | reverse complement strand
GGTACCGAGGAGCACCGCCCACCACGTGCCGTCGGCCGCCTCGACCAGGTCGGCGTGGCCGGTGCACTGGATCGGCAGACCGGTGCCGCGGTGGGAGAGCACCGGATTGCCGGGCGCCGGCTCCCACGGGCCGCGCGGGGACCGGGCGCGGGCGGCCGCGACCCCGTGGCCGAGCGCGGTGCCGCCCTCGGCCAGGATCAGGTACCACCACTCGCCGATCCGGTAGAGGTGCGGCGCCTCCGGATCCCGCAGCCCGGTGCCCGACCACAGCGGGAGCGGCCCTTCGAGCACCTTGCCCGTGAGCGGGTCGATCCGGGCGACAGCGCATCCGGCCACCGCGCACCAGCAGTTTCCGTCCTCGTCCCAGGCGAGGTCGGGGTCGATGCCGGGCACGTCGATCCGGACCGGATCCGACCAGGGACCCTCCGGGTCCTCGGCCGTGACCAGCAACGTGCCGCCGTCGCGGCCGACATCGGTGGTGACGACGTGGAAGCGGCCGTCGTGGTGGCGGATCGTGGGGGCGTAGACGCCGCCGGACGCGGGGGTGTCGTCGGGCAGGTCCAGCTGTCCGGGCCTGTCCAGCACATTGCCGATCTGCCGCCAGTGCACCAGGTCCCTGCTGTGGAACAGGGGAACCCCGGGGAAGTACTCGAAACTGGAACAGACCAGGTAGTAGTCCTCGCCGACCCGGCACACGCTGGGGTCGGGGTGGAACCCGGGGATGACGGGGTTGTCGTAGGTCCGCATACAGGCCCCCAAACCGAGCGATCCGAAACTTTCGAACTCGACGGCGAATATTACTGGACCACCTCAGACCCCGGCTTGGCCGGCCGGCGTGGTTGAGGGAAGCCCGGCCCGCAGGGTCTCGGGATCTCCAGCCCGACGCTGTCCTCGGGCACCCCGCCCAGGGCCATCGGCACCACCTCGTCGAGGTCGGCCTCGCGGACGATCGGCGTGACGGTGCCGGTCTGCAGGCGGGACATGTCGAGCAGATTGCCGACGAGGTGGTCCAGCCGGCCCGCGCCCGCCTCCATCGCCTCCAGCAGCTCCGCCCGGTCCGCCTCGGACCACTCGACGTCGTCCGAACGCAGCGACGACACCGAGGCCTTACCACGTCCTGCCGGCGCTCGGCGTTGCGCGAACCCGGAATGTTGGTGTGCGGCAACTCGTCGACCAGCGCGACCCGCGGGCTCCGCGCAAGGACGGCGTCGATGTCCGTCTCGGTGAAGACGGCGCCGCGATACTCGAGTTCCCTGCGCGGAACCTGTTCCAGGCCGTGCAGCATCACCTCCGTGCGCGCACGGCCGTAGTGCTCGACGAAGGGCACCACGCAGTCGGTGCCCCGCTCGATACGGCGGTGCGCCTCGGACAGCATCGCGTAGGTCTTGCCGACGCCGGGCGCCGCGCCGAGGTGGATCC
>NZ_JBHYKH010000964.1:0-1430 GCF_042741275.1 Streptomyces sp. NPDC058964 | reverse complement strand
CGGGGGGCCGGGGCCGCCAGCTTCACCCCCCCCCCCGCCGCTGTTACCCGGTTTGGTCGGCCCCCCGCCGGGGCCCCCCCCCCCCCCCCCGCGCCGCCCGGCCGGGGGATGCCGGCCGGCATCGGGCGGCTGATCGAGGGGCGGTACGGCGGCGTCACCAAGCGCTGTCCGCACCAGGTGATCACGGCCCGGCGCGGCGCGCGGCGACCGCGCGGCTCACTGCCCCACCCGTCCGTCGATCCGCTCCCGCAGGAAGTCGGCGTGGCCGTTGTGGCGCGCGTACTCCTCGATCATGTGGACCAGCACCTCGCGCAGCGCGACCGGCTCTTCGCCGTCGGAGCCCGTGACGTCGAGGCCCCGGGCCCGGGCCACGAAATTCTCCGCGAAGGCGACCTCGGACCGCCAGGTCCGCCAGGCCTCGGCCACCACGTCGGGGTCGGCCACCGCGCCGTCGAAGTCCCCGTTGGGATGCTCGGCGGTGCGGTAGTGCCGCGGTGTGTCCTGCCCGGCCATGACCCGCCGGAACCAGTTCTGCTCCACCCCGGCGAGATGCCGCACCAGGCCGAGGAGCGAGAGGTCGGACGGCGGCACCGAGCGGCGGGCCATGGCCGCGGCGTCCAGTCCCGCGCACTTCATCTCCAGGGTCAGCCGCTGGTCCCGGAGATATCCGACGAGCGTGTCGAACTCCCCGACGAAACCGCCGTCGCCGCGCGGATCGTCCTCCGGGCTCACGAACATGTCCCACCAGCCGAAACTCCGGCCCGGCTGTTCCTGCTGCGACTCCGTGGTGTCGGCCATACGACCGAGCATCGGCCGTCGCGGATCGCGGCCGCCACTCAATTTCCGCCACGCGGCCCGTCGGCACGCATGCGCCGGGTGACTCCGGGTACCCGCACCGTGAAGCACGCATGAGACGCCCGGTTACGGGTACCCGCCCCCCGCACAGCGTGGGCGGGTACCCGTAACACACAGGCCCAAGAGGCAGACGCCGAACCGTGACTTTCGTGGGGAGAGGTAATGAACACCGCCGGGATCCGGTCGGAAGCAGTGGTCGCCGAGTGCGCCGTCGAGCGTACGACGGACGAGGGACAACTGCCAGGAATTGAGGACCCGAGGACGGTCGCGCCTAGTGACGCGCGGGAGCTCTCCCGCCAGTTCTTCCAGCGCCTGACTGAGCTGTACGAAGGTACGCACGAGTACCAGTACGCACGCAATACCTTGATCGAGATGAACATGTCCCTCGTGCGGTTCGCGGCCGGACGGTTCCGCAACCGCGGCGACGACATGGAGGACATCGTCCAGACCGGAATGATCGGTCTGATCAAGGCAATCGACCGGTTCGAGCTGTCGCGCGAGGTGGAGTTCACGTCCTTCGCTCTGCCGTACATCGTCGGTGAGATCAAGCGGTTCTTCCGCGACACCACGTGGGC
>NZ_JBHYKH010000963.1:0-1436 GCF_042741275.1 Streptomyces sp. NPDC058964 | reverse complement strand
CAATGCCGGTGACTTAGATGTCCTGCGTTCGTTGGTTGTGGTGTGGCGAGGGTGGGGCAGGTCAAGTCGCCTGCGGGTGAGCGTTTGTCGGACCGGATCGCGATCGGGGTGCTGACACGGGCGTTTCCGCCGCAACTGGTCGACGAGGTGATCGCGGAGACCGGTCGGGGCGAGCAGCGCAGTCGTCTGTTGCCGGCCCGGGTGGTCGTGTACTTCGTGCTGGCGATGTGTCTGTTCTTCGGGCAGCCCTATGAGGAGGTGTCGCGGCTGCTGGGCGCGGGTCTGGGCGACGCGGGGCGCTCGTGGCGGGTGCCGACGACTGCCGCGATCGGGCGGGCACGTCGGCGTCTGGGTGTTGAGCCGTTGAGGTTGCTGTTCGCGCGGGTGTGCCGTCCGGTGGCGGTGCCGGAGACGGCGGGTGCCTGGTATCGGCGGTGGCGTCTGGTGGCGGTGGACGGCACGACGTTGGACCTGGCGGACACAGCGGAGAACGACAGCTTCTTCGGCCGCCCGGGGTCCGGGCGGGGGACGGGCGCGTTCCCGCAGGCCAGGATGGTGGCGCTGGCGGAGTGCGGCACGCACGCGGTGTTCGGTGCGGCCATCGGGCCGTTGTCGGTGAGTGAGCCGGTGCTGTCCCGGCAGCTGTTCACCGGGCTTCGGGCGGGGATGCTGCTGCTGGCCGACCGGGGCCTTTACGGGTTCGAGCTGTGGCAGGCCGCCCGGGCCACCGGCGCGGACCTGCTGTGGCGGATGCGTAAGAGCGCGGCTCTGCCCGTGGTGCAGGTCCTGGCCGACGGCTCCTACCTCAGCACGGTCCATGCCGAGCCGGACCGCAAGAGCCGCCGCAACCCGGTGGTGGTCCGCGTGGTCGAGTACACCCTTGCCCGCGGCGGCGATGCCACCGTCTACCGTCTGCTGACCACTCTCCTCGATCCTGAGCAGGCACCGGCGAAGGAGCTGGCCGCGCTCTACGCCCAGCGGTGGGAGATCGAGACCACGCTGGACGAGATCAAGACCCACCAGCGCGGCCCGAAGCTCGTCCTGCGCTCCAGATACCCGTGGGGCGTGGAGCAGGAGATCTACGGCTTCCTCCTGGTGCACTACGCCATCCGGCAGCTGATGCACCAGGCCGCCACCGGCCAGGACCTTGATCCCGACCGGCTCTCCTTCACCCGGTCCCTGCGGATCGTGCGCCGCCAGGTCCCGGCCCAGGCGGCGTTTTCCCCCCGGCACACTCGCCCGGGCACTGACCCGCACCCTGGCTGAGATCACCGAACGCCTGCTGCCCCCACGCCGCCGCCGAACCTGCCCCCGAGTGATCAAACGCAAGATGTCCAACTGGCCACTCAAACGGACCGAGCACCGCAACTGGCTACCACCCGCACCGGACACCGTGACCATCACGCGGCACGGCACAAGCTAAGTCACCGGCATTG
>NZ_JBHYKH010000962.1:0-1438 GCF_042741275.1 Streptomyces sp. NPDC058964 | reverse complement strand
AGACAGTCCGTCAGCAGTGCCTCCAGCTCGTTGCGCGCCGGAACCCGGGCCCGCGTCCCCTCGTCCCGGGGCCGGCTCATCGCCTCCCGCGCCCGCCGGTCCAGCTTGCCGTTGCCGGTCAGCGGCAGCGCCTCCAGCACGGCGACCCGGCCCGGCACCATGTACCGGGGGACCCGGCGCGCCACCTCGGCGAGCACGTCCCGCACGAACGCCTCCTCGTCGCGGCCGTCGCCCTCCCCGTCGCGTACGACGAACGCCACCAGTTGCCGTCCGGAGCCCGCGTCGGCCGCCACCACCACGGCCTTGCCGACCCCCGGGCAGTCCAGCAGCGCGGTCTCGATCTCGCCCAGCTCCACCCGGAACCCCTGGACCTTGACCTGGAAGTCGCTGCGGCCGAGGAACTCGATGTCCCCACCGGGGAGATAGCGGCCCAGATCCCCGGTGCGGTACAGCCGCTCCCCGGTGCGCGGATGGATCACGAACCGCTCCGCGGTGCGCTCCGGGTCGCCCCAGTAGCCGCGTGCCACGCCGGTGCCGCCGATGAAGATCTCGCCCGTGGCCCACACCGGGCAGGGCTCCAGGCCGACGTCGTACACCTGGAGGGTCTGGTTGGCCAGCGGCTTTCCGTACGGGATGCGCGTCCAGTCGGCCGGTACCTCGCCGATGGGGTAGTACACCGACCAGATGGCGGCCTCCGTGGCGCCGCCGAGGCTGATGACCTCGGCCTTGGGGTGCCGGGCGCGCACGGCGTCGGGCAGCTGCACCGGGATCCAGTCGCCGCTCAGCAGCACCAGCCGCACCCTGGTGCCGGACCGGTCGGCGGGGTCGCCGGCGGAGTCCACCCAGGCCTGCATCAGCGCGGGCACCGAGTTCCACACCGTCACACCGTGCCGTTCCACCAGCTCCGTCCAGTGCGCGGGCTCTGTCGCGCGGCCCGGCGACGGCAGGACGACGGTGCCGCCCGCGGCCAGCAGCCCGAAGATGTCGTACACCGACAGGTCGAAGCTCAGCGAGGAGATCGCCAGCACCCGGTCGCCCGGCCCCACCTGGAAGCGCTGGTTGACGTCCAGGACCGTGTTCACGGCCGACCGGTGGTCGATCGCCACGCCCTTGGGCCGCCCCGTGGAGCCCGACGTGTAGATGACGTACGCCAGATCGTCCGGCGACGGCCCGGACTCCAGCGGCTCCGCGCTCGCCTCCGTCACCTCCGGGTCCTCCAGGGTGACCACACGGACCCCGTCGAGCCCCTGAAACTCCTCGCGCAGCGCCGGCGACGTCACCACCAGGCGGGCACCGCTCTCGGCGAGCAGCTGCTCGCGCCGGGCGCGCGGCCACTGCGGTTCGATCGGCAGATAGGCGGCGCCCGCCTCCTGCACCCCGAGGACCGCGCAGACCTGCGCACACCCCTTGGGCAGGACGACCGCGATCAGACAGTCCC
>NZ_JBHYKH010000961.1:0-1441 GCF_042741275.1 Streptomyces sp. NPDC058964 | reverse complement strand
CCGCCCCCGCGCGGCAGCCTGGCCCCGAGCGAGATCTGCCGCCGCCCGTCCACCAGGAAGGCGCCGTGCTCTCCGGCCGACCACGCGCGGGTGAGCGCGTTGGTGAGCAGAGCCGGCAGGCGCTCTCCCTCCGGCTGCTGTACCTCCACCTGGGCGGGCAGATGCGCCGTGAGGTGGGCGGCGGCGCCGATCTGTTCCAGCTCGACGTCGGGCAGCAGATAGCCGTCGGCGTCCGGGACCAGGACGAAGGCCGCCGAGCCGTCGGCGATGACCCGCGCGACGGGCGGCACCGACGCGGCCGTGGACGGTGCCTGCGGTGCCGGATCCGGGACACCCGAATCCCCTTCCACGAAGCCGCCGTTGCCGGGGGTGCGGTTGAGGGGCTGGCCCGGCTGCAGCGGGACGCGCGGGCCCGGCGCGGGGGGCCGGTCCGCCGGTTCGGGCCCGTAGGGGGTGGTGTGCGGCGGTACGGACGCCTCCGCCCGCGCGGCCTGCTGCCGTGCCGAGGCGAGCGCCTCCCGGGCCTCCTCGGACAGCGCGCCCGGGTCCGGCAGATCTCCCCGGTCCGGGACCGCGAACGTGATGCGCAGCGCGCTGTTGCTCATGTCTCTCCCCCGTTTCGACGTTCGCCGTTGTGCCATTTGCGCATCAGGTCCTCGATGCCGGTCGTCCGCGCGGTGTCGTCCGGAGCCTCCTCGGTGCGCTCGTGGGCGCCGCCCGGGGGCCGCCGGATGACCGGTGGCCGGAAGGCGTCCTGGTCGAGCAGTGACTCGCGGGCGCCGTCGAAGTTGTCCCGGAACACCTGGAGCACCCTGCGCAGCAGACCGTGCAGTTGCGCGCCGACCTGGTCGGCGGCCGCGTCCGCGATCGCCGCGCGCATCTGCAGCACCGTGAGGGGATGGCGGCTGCGCTCGTCGGACTCGGTGTTGCCGTTGTCGCTCTCGGCGTGCCACGGCAGCGCGTGGCGGGGCTGCAACGGGAAGGCGTGTTCCGGTTCGGCGGCTGTCCCGTCGAGGAACGCGGGGGCCTTGGCGGTCACGTGCTGCACCAGGGAGTCCACGTCGAGGTCGTCCAGCAGGTCGTCGAGGATCTCCGGGCTCTGCAGCCGCCGGGTGTACAGGTCGTGCAGCAGCAGCGCCGACTCCTCGTCGGAGTCCAGCCATTCACGCAGGACGGCCACCTCGCCGGACCAGTAGCCGCGCCAGTCCTCCAGCCAGGCCTGCAGCCGCTCGAGGTCCAGGGCCCGCTGGTCGTCGAGGACCCGCTGGAACAACTGCTGGAAGACCGCGGTGTCGTCGGCGGACGGCCGCTGCCGGCGCCGGCGGCCGCGGCTCAGTTCGTCGGACTCCTGCGGCTGTCCGTGCGGCACCAGGTGGTCGGGGCTGCGGACGGCCCGCTGCAGCAACTGCTCCCACCAGTGGGAGCTGTAGACGGCCGTCCT
>NZ_JBHYKH010000960.1:0-1448 GCF_042741275.1 Streptomyces sp. NPDC058964 | reverse complement strand
CAGTGGCCTCGTACCGCAGCCGCGCCCGCCGCTGTTCGGCACGCGCGCGTGCCTCGCGTTCGGCGCGGGCGCCCCGGTCGAGCGCGTCGGCCCGCCCGGCGAGCCCCTTGACCCGCTCCTCGTGCGTACGGACCTGGAGCCGGGCCTCCATCTCGGTCTGCCGGGCGTTGGCCCCGTCGGCGGCGAGCCGGTCGCGCACAGAGGTGTCCGGCTCCTCCTCGATCGGCATCTCCTCGGCGACGGCGAGCCGTTCGGCCAGTTCCTCGGCCTCCTGCACAGCCCTGTCGAGCGCCTCCTGCGCGCGTGCCGCCGCCGCGGTGGACCGCTCGGCCTCACCGGCGGCGCCGCGCGCCTGCCCGGCGAGCCGCCCCAGCTGCTGGGCGACGGCCGACTTCTCCCGGTCGGCCGCCCGGCGCCGCTCCCCCAGCTCCTCGACGAGCGCGGCGCACTCCCGGCGCCGTTCGACGGCCGCCTCCTGCGCCCCGGCCAGCTCCTCGCACCGCACGCCCAGCTCGGCCAGCTCGGCCGCGGCCTCGTCCACGGACGCCTGGACCTCCAGGAGGCTGGGCGCCCCGGCGGACCCACCGTGCGCGAAGTGCGCCCCAAGCAGGTCTCCTTCGGCGGTGACGGCGGTGAGACCGGGACGGGCGTAGACGAGGTCCTCGGCGTCCTCGAGGGTGCTCACCACGACGATGCCGCGCAGCAGGCGGCGCACGGCGGGCATGAGGTCGGCGGGGCCCTGGACGAGGTCGGCGGCGAAGGGGTGACCGTTCACCGGCGGCTCCGGGCCGGGCCCAGCGGCGACGCTGTCCACCGCGGCGTCCGCGTCCGTGTACGGCCGGTCGGAGGCGGGCTCTTCCGGTGCGCCGGCCAGCAACAGGGCGGCGCGGCCCGCGTCCTGCTTGCGCAGCAGTCTGATCGCTTCGGCCGCCGACGCCGGTGTCGTCACGGCGATCGCGTCCGCCGCCGCACCGAAGGCCGCGGCCAGGGCCACCTCATGCCCTGGCCTCACCGTGAGCAGCTCGGCCGCCGGGCCGAGCAGGCCGCCGAGCCGGTCCCGCGCCCCGAGCAGCGCGCCCGTGCCGTCCTTCCGTCGCAGGCCCAGGGCGAGCGCCTCGTGGCGGGCCCGGGTCGCGGCGCGGTCGCGCTCCGCCGCCGTGGGCGCCACCCCCGCCCCGGTGTCGGCCGACTCCCCCCCCCCCCCCTCCCCCGCGCGCCCCCCCCGCGCCGCGGGGCCCCCCCCCGCCGTCGTGCCCGGTGGACATGCTGCTGGCTCGCGGACTCGGTGATGTCGAGGATCGCGGCGATCTCGGCGTGGGGGTACGAGATGGCCTCGCGCAGGACGTAGGCGGCCCGCTCGACCGGCGAAAGGCGCTCCATGAGGGTCAGTACGGCCAAGGACACCGATTCGCGCTGCTCGAATGTGTCGGCAGGGTCTAGCATCGGGT
>NZ_JBHYKH010000959.1:0-1452 GCF_042741275.1 Streptomyces sp. NPDC058964 | reverse complement strand
CAGTCGCGGGTGGGCACAGTTAGTTACAAACCCCCCCCCACACCCCCCTCCCCCCCCGCGCCCCCCCCCGGGCGGCGGGGGCCACCCGCCCCCCGGGCCCGTCGCGTGCTCCGACGCCGCTGCCGCGCCGTGTGCCGCAGTCGAGCCTGGCGCTCGAACTGCGCGAGGACTCGGCACCGGCCGAGGAGGACGGCTTCCCCGACGACTTCACGCCGGAACGGGCCGCCTCCTCACTGGCCGGCTTCCAGCGCGGAACGCTCCGGGCGCGTGACGAGGGCGCCGATCCGCAGTACGACCAGGCAGAGACAACCGCTCCGAAGGATCCGGAGGTACCCGTCCCCGCAGCAGCCGAGCTCCCGGCTCCACCCGAGCAGCCGGATCCCGCTCCTCGACTCCGCCCCCCGACCGCTCATGAAGGACGCTGACATGACCCGCCCCACCCCTGCCACGCACACCCAGCTCGACCAGCTGCTCACCGGACTCGTCGACCGGGTAGCCGAGGTGAACCACGCCGTCGTCCTGTCCGAGGACGGACTCGTCGTCAGCAAGTCCACCGGGTTCCTGCGCGACGACGCCGAGCGCCTGGCGGCGACAGCGTCCGGCCTGATGAGCCTGAGCAAGGGCGTCAGCATGGACTTCCGCGGCGGCCCGGTGCGTCAGGCCCTCATCGAGATGGCCAACAGCTACCTGATCCTGACCTCGGCCGGACCCGGCGCCCATCTCGTCGTCCTGACCGGCCAGGGCGCGGACGTGGGTGTGGTGGCGTACCAGATGAACATGCTGGTGAAGAAGATCGGCGAGCACCTCAGCGCGGCGCCGCGCGCGGGTGTCGTCGCCGGCGCCGAACGCGGCGAGTGAGGTGAGCGAAGGCGACGCGGCGGGCCGTCTCGTGCGGCCGTTCACCCTGACCGGTGGGCGGACCAGGCCCAGCCGCGCCGACTTCACCCTGATCACGACGGTGACGGCGGTGGATCCGCAGCCCGAGTGGGCGGGCCGGCTGCAGCCCGAGCATGCCCGGATCCTCAGAGGGTGTGCGCGGCCGATCGCCGTCGCCGAGCTCGCCGCCCACCTCGACCTGCCCGTGAGCGTCGTCGTCATCCTGCTCTGCGACCTGCTGGAGGCGGGCCGGATCACGGCCCACCCGCCGCATCCCGTCTGTGGTGCCGAACCGGACCTGGAGCTGCTGCAGAAACTCCGGGACGGCCTCGGCCGTCTCTAGAGCCGGTCCGCCGGACCCCGGAACCGCCGGCCGAGCCCCGGCTCCGCCGCCGCAAGAGGCACCTCCCCGTCTCCGCCGACCCGCGACGAAAGGGCATCGCGACTCATGGTCAGCCAGATCCGCCGGACGGCACCCCGCGCCGTCGCCGGGCCGGCCGCCGCGCCCCACACCCACAACATCCTGATAGCCGGGGGCGTCGGTGTGGGCCTGTCTCTTATAAACAAAACCGAGCC
>NZ_JBHYKH010000958.1:0-1475 GCF_042741275.1 Streptomyces sp. NPDC058964 | reverse complement strand
GTCCCTGGCAGCGGGGCACGAACGAGAACACCAACGGCCTGCTCCGGCAATACTTCCCCAAGGGAACCGGCCTGTCGCGATGGGATCCCGATGAGCTTCAGGCCGTCGCTCACGCCCTCAACACCAGACCCCGCAAAACCCTCGGCTGGAAGACACCCGCCGAAGCCCTCAACGAACATCTACTATCGACTCAGGACCCCGGTGTTGCGACGACCGCTTGAGTCCGGGCAATACGTATCAATTCGATACACCGACCGGCTGTCCGACATCGGCGCCTCCGCATCGGTCGGCTCAGTCGCTGACTCGTACGATAACGCGATGGCCGAGGCCCTGAACGGCACCTTCAAGGCCGAGCTCATCGAGATGCAGGGCCCCTGGAAGGACGTCGACCAGGTCGAACGGGCGATCTTCCAATGGATCACCTGGTACAACGAAGAACGCCTTCACTCCGCGCTCGACTACGTTCCGCCCGCCGAGTACGAGGAAGCCTTCTGGCGAAGCCAGGAGCAGACCCCGCAGTCCGCCTGAACCAAGACCACCGGACTCTACGAAACTCGGGGCGGCTCAACGCCTTCGTTCCAGCGTTGGTGCAGGTAGCCGACGTACGGGTCGACGACGTGCGCCCGCTGCAGGTTCTTGGCCACGACGTCGTCGGCGGAGCGGGCGTTGACCAGCTTACGGACAGTGGCTTGGTGCAGCCCAAGTCTTCGGCCGATCGCCGCCTTCGACATCCCCTGCTGCCACAGTTCATGGGCAGCTGCATGCTGTTCACGGAGTCGAGTCACGATCTTCAGCTCTGCCGTCGGCCGGACCACTTGCGGCTCGGCGGGAGTATCCGCGGGTTCCGAAGGCGGTTCGGCCAGACGGGAGCGATAGCCGTTCACAGTCTTCTCGACTGCCTGGCCAAGGTTGGCCCACAGGTGATAACGGTCAGCGACCTGCTGGGCCTGTGGCGCCCCAGTACGTGCACCCTCCGCATAGCCGCTGGACCGGTCCCGGCAGATCACCTTCACCTCGGGATGTTTGCGGAGCCAGGCAGCCAGGTCCTCGCCCTCGCGCCCGTCGTAGAGATGCAGTGGGCGGTGGGTAGCCATATCGATCAGCACCGTGCCGTAGTGGCGGCCCTTGCGGAACGCGAAGTCGTCGACGCCGAGAACCTCCACCTCGCCGACCTCCGGCTCGGGCAGGGCCCTGACCAGCCGCAAGAGTGCATCCTTGCTCACGGTGATGCCGACCGCGAGGGCCAGGCGGGCTCCTGCCCGGTCGGCCAGGGCCAGCCCGATCTGTGTCAACACTCCTCGCAGCAGAGGTGTCTGCCGACTGTGCGGGGTCGTCAGGCCCGCAATCTGTTCAGCGAACGTCACCGCTGAGCAGGCAGGGTTCTCACAGCGGAAGCGGCGTATCGACAACTCGATCACGACACCGAGCCCGCCCACGGCGACGTCACGCAACTTGCGTACATACCGGCCATGCAC
>NZ_JBHYKH010000957.1:0-1475 GCF_042741275.1 Streptomyces sp. NPDC058964 | reverse complement strand
CCCTGCGGACAGATCACCCGGTGGCGCTCGTCCTTCCCGAGCCACTCCGGTTCGACGACAGTTCCGCCGAGTTGCTGCACTCGGGACATGAACGCCGCCCAGGCGGTAGCCGGGTCACTGCCGGAACAAGCTCGGCACATGCCCTGGCCCTGTTGCACCCGGTTCGGGATGGCTTTCGTATCGTGCCCTTCCGGGCATCGAACTCGGTGCTTGGCGACGCTGCCGAGCCATTCAGGCTCCAGCACTTCACCGCCCAGCTCCTCGACACGGGCTTTGAACCGCTCCCAGGCCCTTGTTGGTGATCCCCCCATGCAGTCAGTCTGCCATTGCCTTGTCGCCGCAGCGGGGCGTTGTCCCGGCGCTCGTAATCGAGACAGAGCCGGCCGTCCCGGCTGGCAGGTCCCGCAGTCTTTAGCTGATCCGCCTCTGTCGGCAACAGATGAGGGACTTGCCGCCCGCCGTGAGAGGGCGACAGGTGCATCGCCGATCCCCGGTGCTGGGCGGATGGGGGGGCGGCCGTTGCAGTGCAGGTAGCCGCGGGAGCGCACGCTTTCGGCGACGGCCTGGTCGGGTCTGCAACAGAGCGGTCGGGCCGGTGGGCGGGGCTCGGATCCGTTCCAGGAGGGGGCGTACGCAGATGCTGTCGTGGCGTTCGCCTGGGGTCAACAGGCGGGCGAGGGGACGGCCATCGCAGGCGAGGTTTTGGGGGTCAGTCCGGCTCGGGATCGGCAGCAGGCGTGATCGTCCGGTTCGTACGGCCGATGGCTCCCTCATTTCGACCCGCCGCGGCGGCGTGCTGGTTGGCGCGGACAAGGGTGGATATGAATTGCCCGAGCCAGTCGCTGTCGCCAGCCGCGTCCGCCCGGGCCCGGGCCTGCTGGAGGGCGCGGGCGAACACGCCGTCCATGGCGTAGCGGCGAAATCGGGCGTAGACCGTCTGCCATGAGCCGTAGCGTTCCTCCGGCAGGTAGCGCCAGGGGATCCCGGTTCGGATCTTGTAGAGCATCCCGTTAACGACCTGACGGTCCTCTGCGCGCGGACGGCCTATCGCGGCTGCTACGGGTATGAGGGGAGCGAGTATCTCCCACTCCTGATCACTGAGTTCATGGTGTCGTATCTCCTCACCACGATCCAATACTTGATGGTTTTTGGCCCCTAGCTGGAGGTCCCACACCATGAACAAACGCTCCAGCGCCTGACGCTCGTCTTCCGTGAGCTTTTCTGGTGCTTTGCGTATTTTGTGGATCCAGTGGCCGAGTGCGACGGTGCGCTGGCCGTTCCAGATCGTTTCGTCGTGGCCACGGGGTACGCGCAGGTTCCCCTCGCGTGCCAGATATGCCGCGGCGGCTTCCAGGTAGTTGCGGAATGCGCGGTACCGTTCAGTGCCCCGCTCCCCGTCGTAGACGCTGTCGGCGGCGGGGGCCAGTTGGATGTCCAGCAGGAGCTGGGCCTGGGCCGGGTGCAGTTCGTGAAAG
>NZ_JBHYKH010000956.1:0-1485 GCF_042741275.1 Streptomyces sp. NPDC058964 | reverse complement strand
CGCTAGATCCCGCACCCAGACGCGCGGGTCGCCGCGCCGCGCACTTCCGCCCGGAGGGTTGCCTTGCGGTCAGGGGCTACGTCGCCCCGTACGGCGGTAGCCGCGGCGCTCGTACCAGGCGATGAGGTCGTTGCGCACGGAGATCACGGTCATGTGCATCTCGGTGACTCCCCAGGCCTCGCGGGCCTGCCGTTCCGCCTCCGCGATCACCAGCTTGCCCAGACCCGCGCCCTGCAGCGTGGGGCTGACCGCGAACATGCCGAAGTAGGCGTGGTCACCGCGCTGCTGGAGGTGACAGCAGGCGACGATCCGGCCGTCCCGATCGGCCGTCAGCAGCCTGCTGTCGGGCGACTTGATGACCTGGAGCACACCCTCGGGGTCGGTGCGCTGTCCTTCGAGGATGTCCGCCTCGGTGGTCCACCCGACCCGGCTGGCATCTCCCCGGTAAGCCGACTCGATCAGCGCGACCAGCGCGTCGACGTCGGCGTCGGTGGCGTCGCGGAAGGTCGGTGCGGTGGCGGCGGTGTCCATGGGGCGGCTCTCCGAATCTGTGGCGCGGCACGGCAGTGACGAGGGTATCGCTGCCGCTAGGCTCCGGATGCATGGTGCATGTACTCAGCAGCCGTACGCTCCTGCGCCCGACCGACCCCGAGCGTTCCCGGGTCTTCTACGGCCAACAGTTGGGCCTCGCCGTGTACCGCGAGTTCGGCACCGGTCCGGACCGCGGCACCGTCTACTTCCTCGGCGGTGGCTTCCTGGAGGTCTCCGGCCGGTCGAAGACCCCGCCGTCCCCGCAGGTGCGGCTGTGGCTGCAGGTCCCGGACGCGGCCGCGGCCCACGAGGAACTGCTGGCCAAGGGGGTCGGGATCGTCCGGCCGCCGGTGCAGGAGCCCTGGGGCCTGGTCGAGATGTGGATCGCGGATCCGGACGGCACACCGATCGTGCTGGTGGAGGTCCCGGCGGACCATCCGCTGCGGTACCGGCCCGGGATCTAGGCCGGCCGCCCTTGGCACCCGGAACGTTGCTCGGCACGGGGGCGTGACCGGCCCGGCTGCACGGCCTGCCCGGCCCGGCCGCCCGGGACGGCGGAGCGAACGGCCGGCCGAGGCCCGGAGGCACGTCGGTCGCGGCACGGCCCGTCGCCGGTCGCCCCGGGCCGGCCCCCCCCCCCCCGGGGCCTCGCGGGGGGCCGTGGGGTCCGGGGGGGCGGGGGGCGCGCGGCCGCCCGGCAGCGGTGCAGAGGCCCGAGCCACGCTGGAGTTCGCCGCCGCCCTCTACAAGGCGGCGTTCACCGGACGGCCGGTCCTCGCCGGCGAGATCGCGCCCGGCGACCCCTTCCACGCGGCCATGCACGGCGATCACCCCGACTGGGCCCCGAAGGAGCGCGCGTGAGCACCCTCCGCGTCACCCACACCCACGGCGACCACATCGCCGTCACCACCACGGGCGGCACCGAGATCCTCCGCTACGTCTACCGACCCGACC
>NZ_JBHYKH010000955.1:0-1502 GCF_042741275.1 Streptomyces sp. NPDC058964 | reverse complement strand
AGCAACGCTGTTCAGTTAGGGCGGTCTGGGCCGCGTCAAGGGTCGGTTGTGAGCATGTTGATGCTGATGGTGGCCTTGTAGGTGGTCCGGTCAATGACGGGTCCGCGTGCGTTGTACTTGGAGATCGCTCGTTTGACGATGCGGTCTTTGGTGCGGACCCGCCGCTGGGGCAGGAGCTGGGCCAGCACGTGACGGCCGATGACTCCGACCAGGTCGATCACGGTGTCGGCGATGATGCCGGCGGCCAGGATGAGCTGGTCGCGGGCGGCGGACAGGGCGATGGTGAAGCCGGCCCGGTCCGGGTCGGTGCCCGCGACGCTGTCGGTGGCATCGGTCATCGCGGTCCGCAGCGCCTGGTAGGTCACCAGCAGCGCCCAGACCTCCTGCTCGATCCCGGCCGGAGTGTGGGCACGCAGGACCCGGCCGCCCAGGATCGTGGATTTCAGCTCCGCGTAGGCCGTCTCGATCTCCCAGCGCTCGTGGTAGAGCCGCATGAGTTCGCGGGCCGGGTGCGCCGCCGGATCGGTCAGGGTGGTCAGCAACCGGTAGCGGCCGGTGCGGATGCCCTGGGATGTGGCGATGCTGATCTCTGCGTCGATGACCCGGACGGTCAGCGCGCCGACCCGGGCCAGGAACGAGCCGTCACCGCAGCGGGCCACCGGCGGCAGCCTCCGTCCGGACTTGCACCGCACCAGCAGGTGTGCGCCGGTGGCGGCCACGCGGTTCAGCAGGTCGGCGGCGGCAAAGTTCCGGTCACCCAGCAGCAGCATTCCGGCGCGCAGATCGCCCACCAGCCGGCCTGCATACTCCAGCTCACCGACGGCGGCCGGGCCGAACACCGCCCCGATCACCGCCCTGGTGCCGCAGGCCACCAGCGCCACCAGCCGGACCTGCGGATAGCCCCCGGCCCCGTTGTTGCACCGCTGCTTGGCGAACACCGTGAGGTTCGCCGGGGTGTCCGGCACCGGCAGCAGCGTGCCGTCGATGGCCACGACCAACAACCCGCGCCACCGTATCCGGGCTGCCACCGTGGCCACCGGGCCGCGGACCAGGTCGAACAACGCCTTCAACGGCGCCGCTCCCAGGCGCTGACGGGCCTGGCGCAACGCACTGCCACTCGGTTTGGTGGGGGCCAGGCCCGCCAGCCCGGCGCATAACCGATCGAAGACCTGCCGGTATCCCAGCTCGGCGAACAACGCCCCGGCCAAGAGCAGGTACACGGTGACCCGCGCCGGCACCAGACGAACCCGCCGCTCGACAGCGCGAGTCCTCGCCAGCACATCATCGACCATCTCGAACGGCAGGATCCGGGTCAACTCGCCGAGGTGGCCCGGCGCGAACACCCCGGCCGCTACCCCGACTGACCGCGATATGGCAGCCTGTTCCAACAGCGGAGCTCCCGTGGTGAGGATGTCTTGGAGTGACAGACCTCTTCTACGGCAGCTCCGCTGCTTTGCCTACGGCTTTGACAAGCGGCCCCAGGCCTTAACTGAACGGCGTTG
>NZ_JBHYKH010000954.1:0-1513 GCF_042741275.1 Streptomyces sp. NPDC058964 | reverse complement strand
CGGTGCGACGGGCAGGGGTCTGGGCCTCCCCAACACACTTTATAACGTGCGCCTGCCGGGCGGCCCGTTCCGGGCCGCGAACGGCCCGGAGGGCGGCGCCGTCCTCACCGTCGAAATCCCGCTGACGGGCAAGGAGGCGACGGCGTGAGACGTCCCGGCTCCACCGCGGTCCGCGCCCTCGCCGCCTGCGCCGCGTCGGCCGCCCTGGTGACCGGCTGCGGAGTGCAGGACACCGGTGTCGTCGAGGCGGGCGGACCCGCTACCGTCTCGGTGTATCCCGACCAGCAGCAGCGTGTGCTCCTCTTCTTCCTCACCTCGTCCGGCCGCCTGGCGCCGGTGAGCCGGATGGACCCGACGGACCCCGGCGTGACCGCGGGCACCGGTTGGGGGACAGGCGCGTCCGCCGAAAGCGGCGGGATCGACGGCCGCAAGCTGCTCGCCGTGCTGTTCCACGGCCCGAGCGAAACCGAGGCGGCGGCCGGACTCCACACGGAACTGCCCCCAGGGAGCGGGGTGATCGACTGGTCCTCGACCCCGGACGGCATAGAGGTCCGCCTGCCCTTGGCCGTGCGGTCACTCAAACGGAGCGCGGTGCGTCAGATCGTGTGCACGACCGCGTACGCGGAGGACGGCGACGGCCTCGCGGAAGTCGTCCTCGTTGGAAGAGACGGCATGCTCCCGCCCGCCCGCTGCTGAGCGGCACACCCGACCAGGTACACACGCCGTTGAGATGATCCCTTCATGAATGCGACGCCCGAGCACGAGATGATCGCGGTTCCACCGGGGCAGGTCATGCTGTCGGACCGGCGGACCCGGCACAGCTGGGCGGTCGACGTCGCGCCGTACGAGATCGCCGCGTACCCCGTCACGCAGGCACTGTACGCGCGGATCACCGACCGCCGTCCCAGCACCGCGCAGGGGGACCGTCTGCCTGTCGAGGGCGTGTCCTGGTGGGACGCGGTGCGGTTCTGCAACGCCCTCTCCCGGCAGGAAGGCCGCACGCCTGTCTACCGGCTCCCTTCGGACGACGAGGACGTCGAATGGGACATGCCGGCCGACGGATACCGGCTGCCGACCGAGGCGGAGTGGGAGCACGCCTGCCGAGCCGGAACGGCGGGGCCGCGCTACGGACCCCTCGACGACATCGCCTGGTACCGGGGCAACTCGCGCGAGCGTGTTCACGAGGTGGGCGGCAAGCTCCCCAATCCCTGGGGGCTTCACGACATGCTCGGCGGGGTCTGGGAGTGGTGCTGGGACCTCTACGACGCCGAGGTGTACGGCAGCTACCGGGTACTGCGCGGCGGTGGCTGGTTCGACGAGCACTGGAGCTGCCGCGCCTCCGTGCGGCGCCGCAGCCACCCCACCTTCCGAGTGGACGACGTGGGATTCCGAGTGGCCCGTTCCCGGCGGCCTCAGGACAGTGTCCGCCCCCGCGGGGGGGCGGAGGGGGGGGCGCTGCTCCCCGCCCGCCGCCCCGGCATGGCGCCGCCACGGGCCGTGTCGGAGAGACAGG
>NZ_JBHYKH010000953.1:0-1515 GCF_042741275.1 Streptomyces sp. NPDC058964 | reverse complement strand
GCGCGCCACCGGCGGGCGCAGGCGGCGGTGTCGGCGCGCGGCTGCGGATTCGACAAACCCCGAGGGCCCACCACCGGGGTGGAGGGCCTTCGTGATGTGTACCCCCGACCGGATTCGAACCGGCGCTACCGCCTTGAGAGGGCGGCGTGCTAGGCCGCTACACAACGGGGGCCCTAGCGATTCCGAGTTGATCGGAACCAGTACCCCCGACCGGATTCGAACCGGCGCTACTGCCTTGAGAGGGCAGCGTGCTAGGCCGCTACACAACGGGGGCTCGCGGATGGATCCGCGGGTGCAGATGAGCTCTGCGAGCTGGCCTACCTGGACTCGAACCAAGACTAACTGAACCAGAATCAGTCGTGCTGCCAATTACACCATAGGCCACTGGAACGCAAGCCCCTGAGGGGATCTCGTTCTAGCTTCGCGCCCCGGGTTTCCGGCCTTTCGGCCCGCTCCCCTCGGCGCAGGAAGAACATTACCCGAAGGTGGACGGGGCTCCAAAACGGGTATCCGCGCCGACGATCGCGGGGAGTTCGGCGAGGGTGGCGATGCGGTGCCCGGCGACGGCCCCCGCGCCGCCCGCGTACACCCCGCCGCGATCGATCCACACGGACAGCAGCCCGGCCTCGGCGGCTCCCCGCCCGTCGATCTCCGGGTGGTCGCCGACGTACGCCACCTCGTGCGGGGGCAGGTCCAGGGCCTCGCAGGCGGACAGGAAGGCGGCGGCCTCGGGCTTGGAGACGCCGAGCTCGGCGGCGCACAGCACGGCCTCGAAACGGTCGCGGACGCCGAGGGTGCGCAGCTTGTGCTCCTGGACCGTGAGGCTGGAGTTGGACAGCACGGCGTGCCGGTGGCTGGCGGCGAGGGCGTCCAGGGCGGGCAGCACGTCCGGGAAGAGCGCCCAGGCGGCCTCGTAGTGACCGATGTAACGCTGGAACCAGGCATCGGCCTCGGTGTCGGTGAGCTCCTCACCCAGAAAGACGCGCACCCGGTCCCTGCGCTGCCCCTCGAAGGAGACCTCCCCCGCCGAGAACCGCGCCCACTGCAGGTCGGTGATCTCCCGCCACCGGTGGAGGGCCTGCTCGGGGGTCGCGTACCCGCTGAGCAGCCCCTCCACCGCCAGATGCGCCCGCATGCCCTCCCGGTCCGCGGTCGTGTAGTCGAAGAGGGTGTCGTCCACGTCCCAGACCACGGCGCGAATGTTCATGATCCGACGGTAACCCCGCGGACGGGGGGCGCGGGCCGCATCCGGGAATCGGGGGGTCGGGAGCAGGAGAGGGGCCGGGAACCGTACGACCCGATGACGTATCCGCCGCTCTCGGTGAGACCGACGCGGCAGCAGAAGCAGGCGCCCTCGGGGACGCACGGTCAGCGGC
The DNA here is from genome assembly GCF_042741275.1 of Streptomyces sp. NPDC058964. Lineage (NCBI taxonomy): Bacteria > Bacillati > Actinomycetota > Actinomycetes > Kitasatosporales > Streptomycetaceae > Streptomyces > Streptomyces sp. NPDC058964. The sequence goes on along the minus strand of NZ_JBHYKH010000953.1, from coordinate 139 downwards.
GGGCGCCGGCGTCGCCACGGCGACCGCGTACCGCCGGATCGAGGTGATCGTAATCCCGGTGCCGGTGTTCCACTACGGATCTTCAGCACAACTCGCGGACCGATGTGGCCAGTCGGGCCGAAGACGCAGGGGCGGGCTC
>NZ_JBHYKH010000952.1:0-1518 GCF_042741275.1 Streptomyces sp. NPDC058964 | reverse complement strand
ACCGCGCCTTCGCGCCACTATGGCGGGGGCGGGAAAACCCGCGGCCTCCGCCCCCGCGCCCCCCCCCCCCGCCCGGGCCGGGGGGGGGCCCGGGCCGGTTCGGCCGCCCCGGCCGTTTAACGCGCCGTAGCGGGGACACCTCCGCCATGTGGCCCCTGGCCTGTGATGATCCGCAGCACAGGGGCCACGTACCGCGTCACAGCAGGTACGTGTCCATGGCGTGGCCGAGCGGCTCGCCGTAGAGCTCTACTCTCAGGCCGTTGGGGTCGGCCAGGTACAGGTTCGGGGCATGTCCGCCCGCGACCTCCATGAACGGGAGGCCGCGTTCCTGCAGACGGCTCCTGATCGCAGCGAAGTCGTCGTCGGTGACCGACAGGGCCAGGTGATGCCCTCCGCCGATGGACTCCTCGCACTCGGGTGGGGATGCCCCGGGAAGTCGAAGAAGGCGAGAAGGTTCTCGTTGCCGATGTCCAGGAAGAAATGCGTGGACCCTGCGTAGTCGCGATTCTCGAAGAGGTCGACCAGCGGGAACCCCATGACATCCCGGTAGAAGAGGATCGTCTCCTCCACGTCCCGGCAGATGAACGCGGCATGATGAATGCCGCGCGAGGCGGTCCTGGGACGCTCACCGGCAGGAAGCAGATAGCGCTGCTTCAGCTCCTCCTGACGATGCCGTATGGCCTGCAGCTCTTCACCCTGCGGTTCGGGCATGACGTGATCCTCTCGCTGTCTGCACGGCGTGCCGCAGGAGGGACGGTGGGCTCTGCACGACGGGTGCGGCATGGCCGCAGCCCCACCTCGCGGGATACCCACCATATCCATGATACTTGCTACGTCAATTAAATGTTTTCGAATCCGGGAGCGGAGAGCCTGCGCGGTGCAGCACGACGACACCCCGGCGAAGACCCGGCGCGCGAGACGAGGCCGGGGGTGGCGCGGAACGACTGCGACAACGACCATGCCCGAGCGAACGGGACCGAGCCGAGCCGGCGTCGCCGGTCCGTCGCCGAGGCCGGGTGAAGACTTCTCCGGGGGGACCTTGCGCCACCACCCCCCGGGGCCGGCCGGCGGGGCCGCTGCCGGGCCGGCGCGGCATGCCGGGATCTCACCACGGGCCACGTCAACATACTCGCGAGAGGCCTATTTGCCCCTGGCCCGGAGCCGCGACTCCCGGCCGGGGTGCCTGCGGGTCTGCCGAGCCCCGCACCGGGCTCGCGCCGAGCCCCCGAGCGCCAAATAATTACTTATCACGCGAATGGGACAGACCTTCTCCCGTCGCCCAGCACTCGCTGGAGGGAGCCGTCTCGTGACGAGCAGCCGACCCGGAAAGACCCGGCATCTCCGCGGCGGGCCCGGAACCGTGCACAGAGTCAATCTCCCCGAGGTCCTCCACTACGCCGCTCGTGAGGCCAGGCGCCGACTGAACGGCGTGGCGTCAGCGGTCTACCTGCTGGACGAGCGCCGGGGCGACCTCCGCCTCGCGCTGGCCGGCGGATGCCCGCCGTCGCTCTACACGTT
>NZ_JBHYKH010000951.1:0-1520 GCF_042741275.1 Streptomyces sp. NPDC058964 | reverse complement strand
CTCAGACAGAAGTGGTCGACATTCGACTCGGTGCGCGGGCGGTTGAACAGATCGATGATCAGGGTCGGACTGACCCGTGCCGACGGGAACGGGGCCTTACCGGCCCGCCATTCGTCCACGCGGACCGGTTCCAGGCCCAGTGACCCGCAGTAGAACTCCAGGGAACGCTCGACATCGCGCACATTGAGCACCAAGTGATCGAAGTCTTTTACTCGCACTCGCATGGAACATGCCTTCCAGTGATGACGGCCCCGTACGGCTCGGCAGCCCGCAGCCGTGTTCGCGGGATGATCCGATGTCCATGAAACCCTGGCCGGGAGGGGAAGAACAGACGGTCCCCGGACCGGGCCCGGCCGGTCACTCCTCCTTGATGCCCAGCAGCTCCAGGAAGGCGGCGGCCGCCGGGGTGCGGCTCTCCCGGCCCCAGATCACGTACTCGGCGCGGGCCGGTGCGTCCGTGACCTCGATCGTGGCCATACCGGCCAGGCCCGCGACGTACGCGGGCGGGAGCAGGGCCACGCCCAGGCCCGCGCCGACCAGACGGGCCAGGTAGTCCGCGTTGGTCACCTCGAAGGCGACCTCGCGGGTCAGGCCGGCGGCGGTGAAGGCCAGATCGGACTGGGCCCGGCCGGCGGTCTTCGCCGGGAGGTCCACGAACACCTCCGAGGACAGTCGGCGGAGGTCGACCGAGGCCTCGCCGGCGAGTGGGTGGTCCGGGGCGACCACGGCGACCAGCCGCTCCTGGGCCAGTTTCCGGGCCATGACGCCCCGGGGGCGTGCCGTGACCGGGATACCGAGAAAGGCCACCTCGATCTCGCCCTCCCTGACCTGCTCGACGAGCTCGTCACTCGCTCCCACGCTGAGGCTGATCCGGGCCTTCGGATGGCGCTGCTGGAAGTCCTTGAGGACGGCGGGAACGTCCACGGCGGCGACAGTGGGGATCAGCCCCACCGCGAGGCGTCCGCGCACCTCCCCGACGGCCGCCGCGACCTCGGCGGCGGCCCGCTCCGCCGCGGCCAGGCACTGGCGGGCGGCGGGCAGGAAGGCCGCGCCCGCCGGGGTCAGCCGGACCCGGCGGCTGGTGCGTTCGAAGAGCCTCGCACCCAGTTCCTTCTCCAGGCGCGCGATCTGGTGGCTGAGCGCGGACTGGACCACCAGACAGCGCTGGGCAGCCCGCGTGAAGCTGCTCGTCTCGGCCACGGCGATCACGTACCGCATCTGCTGAAGCTCCACGGATCCATCGTGATACGAGATCCATCGCGTGACAAGCATGTGTTGGACTCATCGACATCCCCGGCCCGACACTGGTGGCGACCACACACGGCAGGAACGTCCTCGGGCCGACCGCGCCGGGCGGGCCCCTGGTCGGGGTCCCTCCGGCCTGCTCGCAAGCCGCTCCGCCGCTGCCATCTCCCCTACTCACTCCCGGACCTGGGCGCACCACGCCGAGGCATGCCCGCGCGCGCCCTCACGCCGTGTGACACCGAAAGGACGAGCGACCGCCATGAGCACCACGCCAC
>NZ_JBHYKH010000950.1:0-1531 GCF_042741275.1 Streptomyces sp. NPDC058964 | reverse complement strand
GGCCTAAAACCCCAATCCCCGCGCGCATGTCCCCGGGCCGCCGGCCCCGGCGAACTGGCCTTTTGGCTGCGGGGCGCGGGCCCCGCCCCTTTGTCCCGCCCCCCCGCCGACCGGCCGGCCGGTTACGGCGTGATCCGCCCCGGCCACGACAGCCTGCGCATCGGCCCGCTGTTCGCCGACGGCCCCGACGACGCCCGGGCCCTGTTCGCCGCCCTCACCGCCGAGGCCGCCGGCCGCGAGGTCGCCATCGACGTCCCCGAGACGAACACGGCGGGGATCGCGCTGGCGGAGTCGGCCGGACTCGCCCCTTCCTTCGAGACCGCCCGCATGTACACGGGCCCGGTGCGCGACCACGCCCGGGAGCGCGTGTTCGGCGTCACGACACTCGAACTCGGCTGACCGGCCCGGCGGGTCGGCCCGGCACTGCGTGACAACGGCGGTGCAGGGCGCGTACGTCCTCCACCAGTCCGGCACCGGCCCCTCGACGGGTACCCGGGCGCGCCCTCACCGACGGGCAGCGCCCGCACCGGGGCCCCGGGCACGCCCAGTTCGCCGAGCCGGGTGGCAAGCTGCTCCGAGGACGCCGCATGCACGATCCGCACGAGCCCGACCCAGGCGTGCGCGGCGGCGCACTTCGGGCAGTGCTCGCCGGAGGTGTGGACGGTCGCCGCGGCCCGCTCCTCGGCAGTGAGCCGGACCGCCGGTCTGCTCCACCCCGAACGCGCCGGCAACGGCTACCGCTCCTGGGCCGAGTCCGCGGTCCAGGACGTCCAGCAGATCCGCGGCCCGCTGGACTCGGGGCTCACCGCGGAGATGATCCGAGCCATCCTGGCGTACCTCTCCGGCCCAGAGGAGCTCCATCCGGCCGCCGAGTGCGTGACCCCGGAGACCGCCGCGCTGCTCACCGGTCACATCGACCGTATCCAGGCCCGCATCGACTGCCTGGCCCGCAACCGCGACCGGCTGAGCGCGTAACTGGCCGCGCTGCGTCCCGGTGCCGCCAAAACGGCCGACCGGTAATCCCGTTGCCCCCGGCCGCCCCAGGTGCTGGAGTGAGCCCATGGATCACGCCTCGGTGCTCGCCCTGTACGACCGGGACATGCGCGAGGGGGCACGGCCCGACGGGCCCGGAGCCCGTGTCGAGCGCACCGGCAACGTGGTGCGCCAGGTGGCGGACGCCCACGGCTGGAACGGTGTCGTCTGGTCCGGCCTGAACGCGACGAACGCGGACCGGGCGATCGCCGACCAGATCGCGTACTTCACCGGCCTGGGCCGCGACTTCGAGTGGAAGCTGTACGGCCACGACCTCCCGCCCGACCTCGGACTGCGGCTCGCCGCGGCCGGATTCGTGCCGGAGCCCGAGGAGACGCTGATGATCGCCGAGGTCGCCGATCTGATCGTCGACACGCGGCCGCCCGACGGTATCCGCATCGTGCCGGCCACCGACCCCGCCGGTGTCGACCTGGTGGTGGACGTGCACGAGAAGGCCTTCGGCACGGACGGGAACCGGCTCCGCCACCGGCTGCGGGCC
>NZ_JBHYKH010000949.1:0-1533 GCF_042741275.1 Streptomyces sp. NPDC058964 | reverse complement strand
CGTCAGATCGTCGCCGGCTAACTGAGCCTGCCGGAGCCGGACATCGACCGGCCCCTGGGCTACCAAGGCGTCACCTCGCTCGGCTACAACGTCCTCGCCGCGCGGATCAGCGAGCGGTACGGCGTCGTCGTGCACGCACACGACTTCTACCGTATGAACACCCTGCGCGTCGTCGCGGAGACCGTCGCGCGGCTCACGGACGGGCGCGCCCCCATGGGACGCGTGAGCGGGCCCCGGACGCCGCGGGGCGCCCGGCCGGCGGCTGCGCGGCGGACCGGCGACGGCAGCCGCCTGGCCATCGTCGGCCTCGCGGCGGTACTGCCCGGCGGCCCGGACCCCGACACGTTCTGGCAGACTCTGCTCGACGGAAGGGACTGCGTCCGGCCGGCCGACAGTGAGCGTCGGCTCCCCGGCGAGGTCGCCGGATTCCTCCCCGGGATCAGGGGGTTCGACGCCCGGTTCTTCTCCATCTCGCCCCGGGAGGCGAGCTGGATGGACCCGCGCCAGCGGCTGCTGCTGCAGTCCGTGTGGCACACGCTCGAGGACGCCGGGTACGCCCCCTCCGAGCTGAGCGGCTCACGCACCGGCTGCTACATGGCGGCCACCGGCAACGACTACGCGCTGCTCCAGGCCAGGGCCGGCGCGCGGCAGATCCCGTACTCCCTGGTGGGGCACTCCATGAGCCTCATCGCGAACCGCATCTCCTCCTGGTTCGACTGGCGAGGCCCCTCCACGGTCATCGACACCGCCTGCTCGGGCTCCCTGGTGGCGCTGGTCAAGGCGTGCCGCGACCTGCGCGCCGGGGTTTGCGACGCGGCCGTGGTCGGCGGCGTCAACCTCATCCTCGACTCCCAGATCAACGAGGGGCTCCACTCGGCGCGGTTCCTCTCCCCGGACCACCGGTGCGCGGCCTTCGACGCCTCGGCCAACGGCTATGTCCGCGGAGAGGGTTACGGAAGCTTCCTCGTCAAGCGCCTGGAGGACGCCCTCGCCGACGGCGACGACATCCGCGCGGTCGTGGAGAGCGTGGCGGAGAACCACGGCGGCCGCGCCAACTCGCTCACCGCCCCGAACCCCAACGCCCAGTACAGCCTCCTCCTGGACGCCTACACGCCCGAACTCGCCGCCCGCACCGGCTACATCGAGACCCACGGGACGGGCACGGTCCTGGGTGACGCGATCGAGATCGACGCGCTGAAGCGGGCCTGGGAGCAGCTGGTGCCGGGGGCCGCGGGACGCCGTGTGCGACTCGGCGCGGTCAAGTCCCACATCGGGCACCTGGAACCCGCCGCCGGAGTCGCCTCCGTGACCAAGGTGATCAAGGCCTTCGAACACCGGACCCTCCCGGGCAACCTGCACTTCCAGGAACTCAACCCCGGCATCACGCTGGAGGGCACTCCCTTCGAGGTGGTGGACAAGACCGGCCCCTGGGACGACGACGGCGAACTCGTCGCCGGGATCAGCTCCTTCGGCTTCGGCGGCACCAACGCGCACGTCGTGCTCTCAGCGCCGCCGACGCCCCCCGTCCGGCGC
>NZ_JBHYKH010000948.1:0-1535 GCF_042741275.1 Streptomyces sp. NPDC058964 | reverse complement strand
CCCCCCCCCCCCCCCCGCGGCCGCCCACCGCACGATCTCCTCGGTGGAGTCGTCGTCCATGACGAAACCGACCCAGGTGGGCCGGCCCCCGGCCCGGCGGCCCGCGGCCGAGGGCCGCACCACGACGACGTTGGCCTGGTCGCAGGGGCCGAGACAGTCGGTGGTACGGACCTGGAATCCATGCCCGGCCGCGGCCGCGCGCAGCCGGTCGAGCTGCCGGGCGTGGTCCGCGCCGGGATGCTTGCCGGGGTCGCCGCAGCAGCAGCCCCGGCAGACGACGAGTGTGCACGGGTGCCGGCGGGCCGCGCCGACCAGGACCGTGCGGGAGGCGGGAAGGACGGAAGACATGCGAGAAGCATGATCCATTCGAACGGGCCACCGGCCGGAGGGTCCGATTAGGGTGGCCGGGTGACAGACAGCAGCACACGCCCGCTCGCCGTGTTCGACCTCGACAACACGCTCGCCGACACCGCGCACCGGCAGCGGTTCCTGGCGGACCGGCCGCGCGACTGGGAGGGCTTCTTCGCGGCGGCGCCGCTGGATCCGCCGCTGGCGGAGGGTGTTGCGCTGGTGAGGGAGAGCGCGCGGGAGTGTGAGGTCGTGTATCTCACCGGGCGGCCCGAGCGGTGCCGGCGCGACACGCTGGAGTGGCTCGCCGCGCAGGGGCTGCCCGAGGGGCGGGTCTTCATGCGCCGCGACTCCGACCGCAGGGGCGCCCGGTTCACCAAGCTGGAGATCCTGCGGCGCCTCGCGCGCGACCGTGAGATCCGGGTTCTCGTGGACGACGACAAACTGGTGTGCGAGGACGCCGAACGGGACGGTTTCACCGTCGTACGGGCCCGCTGGGCCGACCGGTCGGCCGCGCTGGAGGACGCCCAGGAGCGGGAGGGGCGGACCTGAACCGGCCGGAGCACCGGGTCCGGGTCAGGCCTCGTCCTCGATGCGGAAGCCGACCTTCAGACCGACCTGCCAGTACCTGATCTGCCCGTCCTCGATCTGACCCCTGACCTGGGTGACCTCGAACCAGTCCAGGTTGCGCAGGGTCTGGGCGGCGCGGCCGATCCCGTTGCGGACGGCCTCGTCGACCCCTTCGGGCGAGGTACCGACGATCTCCGTGACCCGGTAGGTGTGGTTGGACATGCGGGTGCTCCTCTCCACCGTGACGGGTGTGTCACGCGTCACTCCACCGTGCCGTATGCACGCGCGGAGCGCGAGGCGTCGCCGCCTCCCGCCGCGTCACCGGGGCTCGCGCCGCACCCGGGGTGACGCGGCGGGCCGCGCTCAGCCGGCCGCGGTCATCGGACCGTGCTCAGCGACAGCGCGAAGCGGCCCGGCGAGTCGGTCCACCAGTGGGTCAGGCTCAGGCCGGCGTCCGCCAGTTCGGCGGTGATGCCCTGCTTGCGGAACTTCGCCGACACCTCGGTGCGCAGTTCCTCGCCCGCCGCGAAGTCGACGGCCAGACCGACCGCCGGGATCTTCACGGTCTGTGCCTTGCGGGAGCGCATCCGCATCTCGATCCACACGTTACCGGCGTC
>NZ_JBHYKH010000947.1:0-1544 GCF_042741275.1 Streptomyces sp. NPDC058964 | reverse complement strand
GCTCCAGACGGCCGCACGCCTGCCCGGCAGGCCCAGCCACCCACGCCCATATACGAAGGGGGATGTGCCACGTGAAGTCGAGCAAGCGCCTGGGCACGGCACTCGAATTCGAGGAGTATGTCCGTACCCGGCAGGACGCTCTGCTGCGCAGCGCTCGCCGCCTCGTCGGCGACCCGCTCGCCGCCCAGGATCTCCTTCAGACCGCTTTGTTACGCACCTACCACCGGTGGGAGCACATAGCTAACAAACAGCTCGCGGACGCCTACTTGCGCCGCGTCATGATCAACACCCGCACCGAGTGGTGGCGAGCACGGAAACTGGAAGAGCTCCCCACCGAGCATCTGCCGGACGCGTCTGTCGAGGACTGGGCCGATCAGCACGCCGATCGTGCACTGCTCATGGACATCATCAAGACGCTGCCGCCCCAGCAGCTCAACGTCTTGGTCCTTCGGTACTGGGAGCAGATGTCCACCGCCGAGACGGCCGCCACCCTCGGCATGGCACCCGGCACGGTCAAAAGCACACTGCACCGGGCACTCGCCCAGCTCCGCCACGAGCTACAGCACCGCAGCCCCGACTCGACTTCACCAGCAGCTGGCACTGCGAACCCATTGACGGAGAGCCCGACAAGCACGATCACTGCGCCGGACGCACCGCATCCCTGCTGCGCACGGACACGATGAACTGGTTGACGTACTTCGTCAACCAGTACTCTCGGCTCCGCCACGAAGGAATGAAGCTGCTCAACTCTCGCTGAGACAGATCATTTGGTCGTCTAAGTCGGTGAAGTTGAGCATTTCGCTGGACGGTGTTCCGGACGCGAAGACCGCAGCAGAAGCCCTCAACAGCTCGTCGAGCGCGGGAAGCCGTTGGTGGGCGGCGACTGGCGGGCGGTGGCCACACCAGGAAGCAACAACGGAACCGGGCGGGAGGTGGCAACGCAGCGTCTCAAGGTGATCCTTGGACGTCGGCACTTCGCGCCGTCGACTGGTACTTCACATACTTCACAAAGCCGGGTGACAAGGCGCCGAGCCTTGTCAAAGACATGTCGAAGTCGGACTGGGCCCAGTGACCCAAAGATCCCGAGGACAGGAAGAACACGAGAATGCCGGATTTCGTACGAGAGGGACGTCTGTTCCGGGTGGTCAGCTTCGCGGCGTCGCACCGGCAGCTGCTGCTGCGCAGCGACGCCACCGCCGTCGACGGAACGGACACCCGCGTCGAGGTGTACTTCGGACATGTGGAGCTCATGCTGCTCAAGCCCATCTACCAGAAGGGGATTCACGTCCGCCCGGCGTCGGAGGCTGCGTTCGCGGTGCTGAAGGAGCGTCATGACCTCCCTGCCGAGGATGCGGGCTTCACCTGGATGATCGAACCGGACGGGGACAGCTTCGTCGTCTCCGCCAACCCCTCGTGGCGCGAGGCGGACCGCAAGTTCGAAGACCCGTCCCTGTTCGACTTCACCCAGCCCTGGCCCCCGGACTTCCCCATGGAGTACGGCAGCGTCGGCTGACCGGGAGGACACGCTGAGGGCGCCCCCAGGG
>NZ_JBHYKH010000946.1:0-1553 GCF_042741275.1 Streptomyces sp. NPDC058964 | reverse complement strand
GGCGACCACCGTGATCCACGCCCCGTGACGCGTCGGTGCGTCCGGAGCCCGGCCAGAGGTCATTCCTTTCAAGGCCGGCGGAGAGCCGGCCCGCACACAAAAGAGACCTTCAGCGTCAAGTGACCGCCAAAGGTCCCCGGTGTACTACAGGCGTTCCAAGTCACTTTACGTCAGGACAGTGCCGGATATGGAAGGACTTGAGACGCGGATCACAGGTGTCGGAGGAACCTCGCACCCGGTTTCGAAGGTCTCTCCTACGATCTCACCTATCGGCCATAGGTTCGTACCACTGTGCCCCAAGGTAAGAATCCCTCGAACCGATCACACCCCAGCACCGCGCGCGGGCGGACTACCATCACCTCATGACCCGTGTACTGCTCGCCGAGGACGACGCGTCCATCTCGGAGCCGCTGGCCCGTGCCCTGCGCCGGGAAGGTTACGAGGTCGAGGTGCGCGAGGACGGACCCACCGCGCTCGACGCCGGAATGCAGGGCGGCGTCGACCTGGTCGTACTGGACCTGGGTCTGCCCGGCATGGACGGCCTGGAGGTCGCCCGTCGGCTGCGTGCCGAGGGCCACACCGTGCCCATCCTCATCCTGACCGCGCGCGCCGACGAGGTCGACACCGTCGTCGGTCTCGACGCGGGCGCCGACGACTACGTCACCAAGCCCTTCCGGCTCGCCGAACTGCTCGCCCGTGTCCGGGCCCTGCTCCGGCGCGGTGCCGCCGAGCCGCAGCAGCCGCCGGCGACGCACGGTGTGCGCATCGACGTCGAGTCGCACCGCGCGTGGATGGGCGACGAGGAACTCCAGCTCACCGCGAAGGAGTTCGACCTCCTGCGGGTCCTCGTGCGGGACGCGGGCCGGGTCGTCACGCGCGACCAGCTGATGCGCGAGGTCTGGGACACCACGTGGTGGTCGTCGACCAAGACGCTGGACATGCACATCTCGTGGCTGCGGAAGAAGCTCGGCGACGACGCGGCCAACCCTCGGTACATCGCGACCGTGCGCGGGGTGGGCTTCCGCTTCGAGAAGAGCTGAGTGCTGCCGCCGGGGTGGACCGACCACTCCTCGGGGCGCTGTACCGAGCGGGCGGCCCAGATGCCCAAGGCACACTGGTCGTCGTAAAGCCACTGCCCGGAGGGCCCCGTGCGTCGTCGTCTCATCCAGTCCACCCTCGCCGTCGTGCTCGTGGTGATCGCTGTCTTCGGCCTCTCCCTCGTCATCGTCGAGACCCGCACGATCAGCAACAGCGCGCAGGAGCGGGTGGATTCGGAGGCGGTGCGGCTGGCCAGCATCGTCGACAGCCGGATCCTCGGCTCGGAGAACGTCGACGCCGAGATACTGCGCGACCAGGTCGCCAAGGACCAGTACGCGGTGATCCGCCTGCCCGGCCGGCCGCCGATCGAGGTCGGCACCCAGCCGGAGGGCGACGTCATCCACGCCAGCCAGCGGGGCGAGGAGGGCGAGACGGTCACCGTCCAGGAGCCGCGCTCGTCGGTGTAGAGAGATTTAGGCAGTACGCTGCTGATCATCGGGTGTGTTGGTCTTATC
>NZ_JBHYKH010000945.1:0-1555 GCF_042741275.1 Streptomyces sp. NPDC058964 | reverse complement strand
GACTGCGGCCCGGAGCTCGGCGTAGACCTCGGACCTGGCCGCGAGTTCCAGCGCCCAGGCGTCCTGCAACGCTCGCAACCGTTCCCGGGCCGCCCCGGCGGCGCCGTCGGCCTCGCCGCGGGCCCGGGCCCGGGCGAGCACTTCGTCAGCGGTACCGCGTGCCGTGCGCAGCGTCTCCTCCGCTTCGGCCCGTGCTCGTTCCAGGACGGCGTCGGCCGAGGCCCGTGCCGCGCGCAGCAGTTCGGCGCGCACGGGGTCCAGCGCGTCCATGGACGCGGTCATCAGGGCATCACCACGGTCAAGGGCCGGGACGGGCCGGGCGCCATCGCCTCGCCCCCCAGTGCTTCCGCGGCCTGGGCGGTGAGGATCACGAGGCCGACCGTGCCCGGGAGCGTCCGCCAGGTACGGCGGACCGTGTCCGGATCCTCCGCGACAAGCACGTCGACACCGGCCAGGGCAAGGCCGCACACGCCGGTCCGGCTGCCGATGGCGGCCACGGTGCCCATCGTCACGCCTTTCCGATCAGCAGGATCGCGACCACCAGTCCGTAGACGGCGATGCCCTCCGCCAGACCGACGATCACCATGGCCCGGCCGAACATCTCCGGTCGTTCGCTCAGTGCTGCCAGGGCCGCGGCACCCGTGTAGGCGACCGCGATCGCCGCCCCGATCGAGGCTCCGGCCACCGCGATGGCGGCCCCGATCAGAGCGGATCCGCCCACCCCGCCGGACGTGGCGGCCTGCGCCGACGCCTGCGCCGGGCCCGCGAGCGCCGTGCCGAGAACGGCGCATGCGCCGCCCAGCAGGGCGAGGTTCGTGGCCAGCAGCCAGCGGAAGGCGTGTCTGGCCCGACGCCGTCGCAGCAGCCGTACGGCGCCGAGCACCGCGGCCAGGACCGGCAGGACGATCAGCCAGGTGAGCATGGGATCACCTTCGTAGTGCGGTCGGCAGGTTCCGCCGGGGGAACGTGCCACGGACGGAACGGGCGGCCCTCCGCCTCGAAGAGCCGGGAGAAGATCTCGTAGTACTCCAGCCGCAGGGCCTGCACACCGGCCACCAGGGCCTCCAGGCCGAACGAGACCGCGGTGCCCGCGGCGAACAGCAGCACCGCCCCCGTGACGCCGACGGCGCCGTGCCCGGCCAGGCCCGTGGTGCCGCGCCACACCAGGTCCGCGAGCGCGGCGTGAGTGAGGCCGAAGGCCGCGAGGCGGGCGAACGACAGGGTGTTGGTGCCGGTGCGCACCACGACGTCGAACAGCCGTACTGCGGCCTCGGCGTATCCGGCGCCTCCGCCCGCTGTGGCCCGGAACAGGCCGAGCGCCACCAGCGCCAGCCCGATTGCGGCGAGCGTGGCTCCGGTGACGGCCGCGGCCGGCCGGTGCAGGAGCAGGCCCGCCGCGGCCACCGCCATGCCCAGATAGAAGAGCAGCCCCGCGCAGCCGGACGCCGCGTACAACGCCGTGCCCCCCTCGTTGTCACCCCCCCGGGGTGGCCCGCCCCCCGCCGGGGCGCCGGCGCGCCCACCCCCCCCCCACACAACCCCGCGCGCCCGCTCA
>NZ_JBHYKH010000944.1:0-1555 GCF_042741275.1 Streptomyces sp. NPDC058964 | reverse complement strand
CACCAACACCGGTTCCTCCCCGGTCGACGGCTGGTAGCCGGCGTTGACCCGGGCGGCCCGGGCGCGGTGCACCCACCCCAGGGAACCCCCCGGAGCGCCCACCCCCCCCGCCCCCCACCCGCCCCCGCGGGGCGCCCCGCCGCGGCACCCGCGGGGCCGCCCCGGGCCGCGGGCACCGCCGCTCGAAGTACTGGGCGTAGAGCACCTTGTGCGCGGTGCTGAGCATCTCGGCCTCCCCGGGGGCCAGGTCTGCCTTCTGTTCCTCGCCCCTGCTGAGCAAGTGGTCGACGAGATCGCCGGAACCGAGTCCGACCGCCCGGTGGATCGCGTGCGTCGGTATCACGTGTCCGGCCCGGCGGAACGCCTCCCACCAGGTCACCACGTGCAGATGGTTGGTGTCGACGAGGGTTCCGTCCACGTCGAACACGGCTGCGCGGTCGTTGCCGGTGTGTGACCGGCCCTTGCTCGTGGACATGACGAGACTCCTTCACACGTCGTGCTTCCCAGTGGTCGCACGAGCGGGCCCTGGAGGTACGCGGCCGTCCGGGGCGCAGCGGACCCGGACAGCTTGGAGCCCGGGACTTCTTGCTCGGCGTACATGGCCGCCGAGTTCCCACCAGGACGATCCGACACGCGCGACCGTGCCGGGGAACCGCACCACCCGGTCGGGCGATTCCGCGCGAAGGGCCGAGTCTTTGATCCGCTCCCGGGTACTCGGTGCCCCGGACACGGCCAACCGACAAGGAGGGATCCATGAGTACGGTGAAGGAAGCGGTCGAGGTGGAGGTTCCGCTGCGCGTGGCATACGGCCAGTGGACGCAGTTCGAGGAATTCCCGAAGTTCATGGAGGGCGTCGAGGAGGTCAGGCAGCTCGACGACCGGCACAACCACTGGACCATGAGCATCGGCGGGGTGCGGCGCGAGTTCGACACGGAGATCGTCGACCAGCTGCTGGACGACCGGATCACCTGGCGCTCGGTCGCCGGGGACACCCGGCAGCGCGGATCGGTCAGGTTCGAGCGCATCGACGACACGAACACCAGGGTGGAACTCACGATGGACGTCGAGCCCACCGGCATGGCCGAGAAGGGCGCGGACGCGCTGGGCATGATCGACCGACGGGTGAAGGGGGACCTGCGCCGCTTCAAGGACTACGTTGAGAGCGGCGGCGGCGAGGTCGGTGGCTGGCGCGGGCGCATCCGGCCCGGAGACGCCGGCTCGCCCCTGTGAACAGACGCGTTGCGTTCACGCGCGCACGGTGGCAGAAGCCCGGGTCGGTCCTGGGTCGGTCCGGCATCCCGGGCCGGCCCGGCACCGCGTATGCCGGGCGCTCTCGTGCAACGCGCCGGCGAACTGATTACCCCCGGCAAGCGCGAACCCAGCAGCGGGCGCCCCCACGCCCCCCGCGCCGGGGGGGGCCGGCGGGCCCCCCCCCCCGGCCCCACCCCCCCCCCCCACACCTCTCGCTCTCCGGCCCCGGGGGCGGGGGCCCCCCCCGCTCCAGTCCGGCTCGGTCCCCGTGGTCTGCGCACCTTGCGGGCTCCCCGTCTCCATG
>NZ_JBHYKH010000943.1:0-1568 GCF_042741275.1 Streptomyces sp. NPDC058964 | reverse complement strand
CCGGCGGGCGCTTCCACCGCGGCGGCCGCACCGGTCTCCCGGACGGCCGCCGTCGCGTCCCGGGCCGTCTCCTCGAGCAGCAGCAGGAACTCTTCGCCCAGCCCGGTGGCGGTCTCCGCGTCCAGGATGTCGAGGTTGTGGTCGAGCCGGACCGTGCCCGCGTCGGGGGTCATGGTGATCATCAGGTCGAGGTCGGTGTAGCCGGTTCCGGCGGGCAGCACCTCGAGCCGCTTCAGGCCGCCGGAGAAGCGGACGAAGTTGAAGTACACCTCCACCAGCGGCGCGTTGGCCCGGTACAGCCCCTGCTTGGCGAGGGTGGCCAGGACGTCCGAGAACATGGCGCCCTTGGCCAGCACCTTCTCCAGCCGGCCGTCGGTGCGGCGCAGTACCTCCTCGACCGTCTCGCCCGCGGCGGCCTGCGCCGGGAACGGCACCGGCACGCCGTAGAAACCCACCGCGCCGAAGGCGTCGGCGTGGATACGGGTGTCGACCGGAACGGCGAGCACGAACCGCTCGCGCTCCCGCTTCCTGGCCAGCAGCACGGTCAGCGTGCCGAGGCAGAAGGCGGCGGGTGTGACGGCCAGGCGGCTCGCGGCCGCCGAGACCCGCTGCATGAGGCCGTCGGGCAGGGTGACGGTCACGCTGCCGGCCCGGTACGAGCGGGTCTTCGGCCGCGGACGGCTGAGCGTGAGGTCCAGTCGCTCACTGCCGTGGAAGGCCTCGCGCCACTCGGCGCCGGCCCCTTCGCCGCCCTGCTGGGCCTCGATGAGCAGGTCGATGTCCCGGTTGGTGACGGTGCCGCCGAGCGGGGTGCCGGACAGTTCGGCGTCGATCTCCCCGGCCACGAGCAGCAGGGACTGCAGGTCGCTCACCGCGTGGTGCGCGCCGAAGACCAGGATCTGGCCCCGCGTGCCGCCGTCGAGCAGTTCGAAACGCCACAGCGACGGGCTCGCCAGGTCGAACGGCGGCTCCAGCAGCCGGCGGAGCCGGCCGGCCGGATCCGGGTCGGCGTCGGCGGTCCACCGCAGTACCGGCTCCGCCGTTTCCCGGTCCACGCGCAGCTGCCGTGCGCCGTCGGGCCCGGTGACGATCGCGGTGCGCAGGGCCGCGTGGCGTGCGGCCAGCCGGTCCAGGATGCCGGTGAGGGCTTCGCGGGTGGTCGGCTCGGTGAGGCGCACGGCGAGGCCGACACCGTGCGCCGCGTCGGGCATGTCCGGCCGGGCGCTGCGGAGCAGGCGTACGACGTCACGGGTGGCGGGCCGCAGCTCGGTCTCGGGCACCTCCGCCGGGGTGTCCTCGCGTTCCGGCCGTGCCGCAGTGTCGCGTTCGGGCAGGGCCGCGCCCAGGGCGCGGGCGAGGCCGCGGATGTCGGCGGCCGAGAAGACGTCGGCGGCGGGGAGTTCGGCACCCAGCTCGCGGGCGAAGGCGTTGCGCAGCCGGACCAGCATCAGGGAGTCCAGGCCCAGTTCCTTGAGGGCCGTGGTCGCGAACACGTCCACGGCACCGCCGGAGACCTCGCCGACCCTGGCCCGTACGTACGCCTCGAGGCACTCGGCGCGGTCCTGCTC
>NZ_JBHYKH010000942.1:0-1572 GCF_042741275.1 Streptomyces sp. NPDC058964 | reverse complement strand
CCGCCCTGGCCGCCGAACTCGGCGCGCTGCACCCCGACCAACGCGCCGCTGCCACCCACCACGCAAACATCGCCGTGCTCGCCGGACCCGGCGCTGGCAAGACCCGAGCCCTCGTCGCCCGCGTCGGATACCTACTGGCCACCACCAGCCGCCACCGCGGCGTCGCCGCCCTGACCTACACCGAAACAGCCGCCCACGAGACCACCGTGCGCCTGCACCACCTCGGACTGCACCCGGGACGCCGCCTGTCCAGCACCACCGTTCACGCCTTCTGCCTGCACCACATCCTGCGCCCCTACGGCCGCCTGATCGGCGACCCGCTTCCCGCCGACCTCACCATCCCCGACACGTCCGCCTGCAGACAGCTGTGGGACACCGCCGCCTACGAATCCGGCCTGGACGTCAACCCGAACAACCGGACCACACTGGAGCGCCTGCGCCGTCTGATCGCCGCCGGGGAGCCGATCGCCGACTACCCGCGCCAATACCCGCGCGCCGTCCGCCGCTACGAACAACTGCTCCGCGACCACGACACCCTCGACTTCGAGGCCATGACCATCCGCGTCCTCGACCTGCTGCGCGAAAGCCGCACCGCACGCGAGCAACTCGTGGCGCGCTTCCCGCATTTCGTCGTCGACGAATACCAAGACCTCGGCCCCGTCCTGCACGCCCTGGTGCTCACCTTGCTGGACGCCGGCGTGGGCATCACCGCCGTCGGCGATCCCGATCAGGTGCTCTACGCCTACCAGGGTGCCAGCCCCCGCTACCTGACCCAGCTCAGCAACCGGCCCGACTTCCAACGACTGCGCTTGCGGGTCAACTACCGTAGCGGCAGCGCCCTCATATCCGCTGGCCACGCAGTCCTCGGCGAAGACCGCGGCTACCACGCCGCACCTGGCCGCGACGACGCAGGCGCCGTCACTATCCTCCACGCCGACGGTGACGTCGACGCCCACGCGGCCCGCACCGTCGAAGTCCTCAACCACCGCCTGGCAACCGGCACACCACCCGAAGACATCGCTGTCCTCGACCGCTCCAAAGGCCCCCTGCTCGACGCCCTGACCACCGCGATCCGGGCCGCCCAGATCCCCCTCGACAGCGAAAAGCAGCGCCGCCGTCCCAGCGGTCCCCTCGCCGACCTGATCGCTGCCTGCGCCACGCGGCGACTGACCGGGCCTCTTCCCGGCCCCACCACCACAGACCTCGCAGCACCGCGCCGCAGAACAGCCGGCATTGCCCCTGCCCGAACCCTTCGCGAGCTGGCCGCAACCTGGCATCGCCAACTCCAGCTGGCCCACCACAACGATCCGGCCGACACTCAGCGCACCTTGTCACGACGCCTGGCGGCGCTCCTGGACGCCCCAGAGCGCGAAACCCCAGCCCACCCGGCGAGGATCTTCCTCGCCGCACTGTGGGACACCCTGGGAGCCACCCACCTTGCCGATCACAGCCCCGACGAACGCGACCGGGCCACGGCCCAGGCCCTGGCCGATCCCGGCGCTTTGTCTTTTACAAATCTGTCGCTGGCGAAGAAAAAGCCAGTGTTGTTAGAGGTGGTGGGCGGGTGCTTAA
>NZ_JBHYKH010000941.1:0-1572 GCF_042741275.1 Streptomyces sp. NPDC058964 | reverse complement strand
CAGTGACACCCTCGACGAACGACTCAACCACACCCGCCGCCTCGTGGCCCAGCAGGAAGGGGAAGTCGTCGTTGATGCCGCCCTCGCGGTAGTGCAGATCCGTGTGGCAGACACCGCACGCCTCGATCTTGACCAGCGCCTCACCCGGGCCGGGGTCGGGCACCACGATCGTCTCCAGGCTGACAGGGGCGCCCTTGCCCCGCGCGACGACTGCACGAACCTGGTGGGCCATGGCCACTCCTCGGCTGATACGGAGTCGAGATGTTGCTCATTACGGCACACATCTCACGTGTCGCAACACAGCATCCTGGAGCGCGGAGCCCCGGTCAAGAATCTGGATCCGGACGACCGGGACACCCCTGGGCCCGACGGCGTACTCGGGTGGCCCGGCCGGCCTGTCGATCCGGCCGACCGCCGTTCGTACGGACATTGAGAGGCCGGCGACCGGCCGGCCGCGCGAAGGGGCGTGATGACGATGACCGAGGTGTCGACGCTGCTCACCGGCCGGGGACTGCTCGAGTCGCCGCGCTGGCACGGCGGCCGGCTGTACTTCTCGGACTGGTCCGCGGGCGAGGTCGTCGCCGTCGATCCCGCCGGTCGCGACGAGGTCGTCGCACGGGTCGCTTCGCTGCCGCTGTGCACGGCCTGGCTCCCGGACGGCCGGATGGTGGTCGTCTCCTCCCCGGACGGGCGGCTCCTGCGCCGTGAGTCCGACGGGGGTCTGGTCACCCACGCGGATCTCGGCATGCCGGGCTGGAACGACATCGTGGTGGACGGCCGGGGCAACGCCTATGTCAATCGCATCGGTTTCGACCCGATGGCGGGCGAGGAGTTCCGGCCCGGGTCCGTCCACCTGGCGGCGCCCGACGGTTCGGTGCGCCAGGTGGCGGACGGCATCGCGTTCCCGAACGGCATGGCGGTGACCGCGGACAACTCCACACTGATCGTCGCGGACTCCTACCGTCACAGCCTGGTGGCCTTCGACATCGGCGCGGACGGCGAGCTGCTGCGCCGACGCCCGTGGGCCGGCCTCGGCGAGGGCGTCCCGGACGGCATCTGCGTCGACGCGAGCGACGCGGTCTGGTACGCCGACGTCCCCCATCGGCGGTGCGTGCGCGTGGCCGAAGGCGGAGCCGTCCTGGAGACGGTGCCGTTGGACCGCGGGGCGTTCGCCTGCGCGCTGGGCGGCCCGGACGGAAGGACACTGTTCATCACTGCGGCCCGCTGGCGCGGGATGACCGAGTCCGAGATGGTGGCGGCGGGCAGCGGCCGAGTGCTCGCCGCTCGCGCCGGTGTACCGGGGGCGGGGTGGCCCTGAGGACGGCACCGCCGACACGTCCGCCAGGGGGCGTTCCGGACGATTACCCGGCGGGTAATCGACCACGGCCCGACGGGATGCCACGATCTTCGCGTACGGAGCCCGACCGACCCGGAAGGACACCATGCCCGCCTACGCCATAGCCCACCTGCGTGAAGCCGCCCCGCACCCGGAGATCGCCGAGTACATCGAGCGCATCACCGCCACCTTCGAGCCGTACGGCGGCCGATTCCTGGTGCACGCCTCGCAGCACC
>NZ_JBHYKH010000940.1:323-1576 GCF_042741275.1 Streptomyces sp. NPDC058964 | reverse complement strand
CTTCAGAGCGGCGGCCTTTGCACGTGTTGCAGCGGTCACCGCTCGCTTCGAGGCCTCCTTGGCGGCCTCGGTCTGCTTGCGGGCCAACTTGCCCGCCCGCTGCGCCTGTTCCGCCAACTGCGCGATGGTGGCGTGTTCCTGGTCGTGGGAGCGGGCCACATACTGCCCGATCTGGAGGAACTCGTAGATGTCGTCGGCGGTGCCGTTGAGGGCCAGCCGGCCGGCGGTCTGTACGTTGGTGCCGCCCACGGAGATGATCTGCGCGACCTCGACCCGCTCGTCCTGCGCCCGGGTGTCGAACTGCCCGTTGGCGAGGAAGTTCCGGATGTCGTCGGGGGTGCCGTCCAGCGCGACTCGGCCCGCCTTCTGGACCTCGGGCCCGCCGGCGTCGATGATCTGCGCGACGCGGACCCGCTGGTCCTGCTCCAGCGGTGCTTGCCAGCCGTCCTGCAGAAACGTCTTCAGGTCGTCGGGGGAACTGCTGTCGAGGGCCTTGCGGGCGGCTTCCTGGAGGTTGAGGCCACCGAGTCCGGCGACCTGGGCGGCCGCGACGCGGTTGTCCTGGAACTGGAGGTCGGAGGCCTGGTCGAGGAACTTCCTGACGTCGTCGTCACCGCCGACGAGGGCGACCTCGGCGGCGGCTTTCACGCCGGGGCCGCCGGCTTCCCACAGTCGTACGACCTTGGCGCGGTCGGTGTCGGGGAGGGTGGTGCTGATGCCGATGGTGTCCGTCGGCGCGGGATCGGCGTGGGCGGGTGCCGGGGCGGTGCCCAGAAGACCCAGTAAGAGCGCGCTGGGCAGCAGGCCCAGACACAGCGCGCGGATCGCGTGCCGTGTGCCTGCCGCCACGCGCCCGAGGCGTCGTGGATGTGTCACTGCGGACTCTATTCGTGTGGTGAAAGGGCTCAGGGGGCGCACCGGCGGCCGGGCCGCGACCTTGGTCAGGGGACGGGCCGCGACTCCCGTAGGGGGTCGGCGTTGATTGCGCTCAGGGAGCGGCCCTGATCGTGCTCAGAGGGCGGCCGTGACCGCTGTGAGAGGTTGACCGCGGCTCTGGCCGGATGTCGGCTCGCGACCCCGGTCAGGAGTCGCCGGCCTGGCGCGGTGGTGTGCGCGGTGGCCGAGGGGGGGGGGCGCCCGGGGGGGGCGGGGCCCCCCGCGTTCCGGCCCGCAGGGAGCCGCTGAACCATTACCGCCAAACTCGCCGCGGTGCTGCCCGACCTCGCCCCCCGGTCTCTTAAACAACACGTCCC
>NZ_JBHYKH010000940.1:0-313 GCF_042741275.1 Streptomyces sp. NPDC058964 | reverse complement strand
GAGGGCACCTGCGGTGACCACGGTCGCGTCCGCCCAGGGGGACTTGGCGGGACGGATCTTGATCTCGCCGGGCAGCTTGCTCGTCATGCCCGGGTAGATGGTGGTCTCGCCGTCGATCCAGCGCACCAGCAGGTCATCGGTGTTCTTGTCGGTGAAGGACCCGGTGGTGAGCTGGCTGGCGTAGGTCCAGGTGGTGTTCTTCGCGACGACCTGGGTCTGCTTCTTCAGGCCGTTGACCGCCACGTCCGTGAATACGGGTCCGTGGCCCGCCTTCAACTCCACCCCCAGGTCGGCGCGGGGACCGCCCGCGCTG
>NZ_JBHYKH010000939.1:0-1586 GCF_042741275.1 Streptomyces sp. NPDC058964 | reverse complement strand
GCGTGGTATCCCGGGACCGGCGTGCCGTAGACGAGGAAGTACCGCTGGGGGTCCTCGAGCGCCCAGCGGCGCAGCGCGTGCGCGAGGCCGGGCAGCCCGGACTCCGGCACGGCGGCGGCGCGGAAGGCGTCCGCGAGGCTGCGGTAGGCGTCGCGGATCAGCTCGGTGATCAGGTCGTCCCGGCCGGCGAAGTACCGGTAGAGCGCCGGGCCGCTCATCCCCAGGTCCTTGGCGATGGCGTTGAGCGACAGCCCCGACGCTCCCGCCGACGCGATCTGGTCCCGGGCCCGTTCCTTGATCTCCGCGCGCACCTGGCCGCGGTACCGCTCACGGGGACTCTCCGTGCCTGCCGCCATCGCGTCCACGCTCCTCTCCGTCCGGCTGGTTTCAACGTATCACCACCGCGATAGGCCATAACAGACATTTCCGCGAAGGCTTGACACGTAAGCTAGCGCCAGTCATGTTTGTTATAGCTTCTAACGTCAGCGAATGGCTCTTGATGCACACGGAGGTCGCCATGGGAAACGTCACCGGAAACACGGAACTGGTCGAGGTCGTCCTGCCGGGGAAGGTGGAACCCGAGGGTCTGCAGTTCCGGCGCCGGGGCATACCCGTCGCGGGCGAAGGGCAGGTCGTGGTGCGGGTGGAGGCCACCGGGGTCTCGTTCGCGGAGCAGCAGATGCGCCGGGGGCGGTACTACGACCAGCCGCCGTTCCCGTTCGTGCCGGGCTACGACCTGGTGGGCACGGTGCTCACGACCGGCCCCGGCGTCGCACCGGACCTGGCCGGCAGGCGGGTGGCGGCACTGGTCAAGGTCGGCGGCTGGGCCAGTCACGTGGTACTCGACGCGGCCGACGCGGTGGAGGTGCCGGCCGGCGTCGACGCGGCGGAGGCGGAGACCCTGGTGGTCAACGGCATCACCGCATGGCAGATGCTGCACCGCAGGGCCCGCGTGCGCAGCGGCGGGACGATCCTCGTCCACGGGGCCAACGGCGGTGTCGGAACCGTCCTCGTCCAGCTCGCGCGGGCGGCGGGCCTGAAGGTGATCGGCACGGCGTCCGCCCGCCACCACGACGCGCTGCGGGAGCTGGGCGTGACCCCGGTCGACTACCGCACCGAGGACGTCCCGGCCCGGGTCCGCGCGCTCGCCCCCGGTGGCGTCGACGCCGTCTTCGACCACGTCGGCGGCCGGAGCGTGATCGACTCCTGGCGGCTGCTCGCGCCCGGCGGCACCCTCGTCTCCTACGGCAGCGCGGCCACCCGGGACGACACCGGCTCCAAGCAGTGGCCCGTCCTGAAGATCCTCGGCCGGGTGTGGCTGTGGAACGCGCTGCCCAACAGCCGCCACGCGTACTTCTTCAACGTCTGGGCGGGCCGTGCCCTGGGCAAGGACCGCTTCCGGGCCCGGCTGAGCTCCGACCTCACCGAGGTGTTCCGCGCCCTCCAGCGCGGCGAGGTCACCGCCCGGATCGCCGCCCGGATGCCGCTCACCGACGTCGCCGAGGCCATGCGGCTGGCCGAGTCCGGGACGGTGGCCGGCAAGGTCGTCCTGATCCCGCAGGACCAGGACTAGCCGCAATGCCGGT
>NZ_JBHYKH010000938.1:0-1597 GCF_042741275.1 Streptomyces sp. NPDC058964 | reverse complement strand
GTCCTGCACGGCGGGACGGTCGCCGAGGGGACACCGGTACCGCCCGCGGACCGCCCCGGCTTCACCGCCGTATGGCACGTCGGGGCTGTCGAAGGCCCGCACGCCGCACCCGAGTTCTTCACCGAGGACGACATCCGCGACTTCTACGCGGCCGACTGGAAGGTCCACTTCAACTCGGCGCGCACCGGAGTCCGCCTGGTGGGCCCCAAGCCGCGCTGGGCCCGCACCGACGGCGGCGAGGCGGGGCTGCACCCCTCCAACATCCACGACACCCCGTACTCGGTCGGCGCCGTCGACTACACGGGCGACATGCCGGTGCTGCTCGGCCCGGACGGCCCCTCGCTCGGCGGCTTCGTGTGCCCGGCGACGGTCCTGAGCGCGGAGCGCTGGAAGCTGGGACAGCTCCGGCCGGGCGACACGGTGCGGTTCGTGCCGGTCGACGTGACCGGGACACCCCGGCCGTTGATCGTCGACGGTGGTGTGCTGGCGCGGGACGGGGACGTGACGTACCGCCGCAGCGGCGACGACAACCTGCTGGTCGAGTTCGGCCCGATGCAGCTGGACCTGGCCCTGCGCATGCGCGTCCATGCCCTGATGGAGGCGATGGAGCGGGCGGGCCTCGACGGGGTCACCGACCTCACCCCGGGCATCCGCTCCCTCCAGATCCGCACGGACCCGCGCGTCCTGCCGCAGCACGGACTCCTCGCGGCGGTACGGCGGATCACGGACGCGCTCCCGCCCGCCGGCGAGCTGGTCGTCCCCTCCCGCACGGTCCGTCTCCCGCTGTCCTGGGACGACCCGGCGACCCGCGAGGCGATCGCCCGCTACATGGCGGGCGTCCGCGACGACGCCCCCTGGTGCCCGTGGAACATCGAGTTCATCCGCCGGATCAACGGCCTGGGGTCGGTCGAGGACGTGTACCGGACGGTCTTCGACGCGGAGTACCTCGTCCTGGGCTTGGGCGACGTGTACCTGGGCGCCCCCGTGGCCACCCCGCTGGACCCGCGCCACCGCCTGGTCACCACGAAGTACAACCCGGCACGCACCTGGACCGCCGAGAACTCCGTCGGCATCGGCGGCGCGTACCTCTGCGTCTACGGCATGGAGGGCCCCGGCGGCTACCAGTTCGTCGGCCGTACGACCCAGGTGTGGTCGGCCTGGCAGCAGCGCGGCGCCTTCGAACCCGGCGCGCCCTGGCTGCTGCGCTTCTTCGACCGCATCAAGTGGTATCCGGTGGAGGCGGACGAACTGCTGGAGCTGCGCGCCGACATCATGTGCGGCCGGTTCGTGCCGGTCATCGAGGAGGGGACCTTCTCCCTCGCCGAGTACGAGTCCTTCCTCGCCGAGCACGCCGATTCCATCGCGGAGTTCGGGTCCCGGCAGCGGGCCGCGTTCGCCGCCGAACGGGACGCCTGGGAGGCGGCGGGCGAGTTCGCCCGGGCGGAGGCGGCGACCACGCCCGCGACCGCACCGGCCGAGGTGACGGTGCCGCCGGGAGGCCGGCTGGTCGAGGCCGAGTTCGCGGCGTCCGTGTGGCAGCTGAACGTGAAGCCGGGCGACGAGGTGACGGCGGGGCAGCCGCTGCTCGCCCTGGAGG
>NZ_JBHYKH010000937.1:0-1601 GCF_042741275.1 Streptomyces sp. NPDC058964 | reverse complement strand
AGCAGGTTATGTACGTGCCGCCGATCGACACACCGGACGCGGTGGTGCGGATCGCCGGGAACGTGGATCTGGACCTGACCGGACGGGAGTCTCTGCCGGTCGCCCCGGGCGTGCAGATCCTGGGTGACCGGTCGCAGCGCCCGCAGGGCCCGCGGCTGTTCACGACCTCGTTCCCGCGCATCCTCTTCAGGGTCGGGAACGACGGGGACGGCACGCGCAGCGACAACGTGCGGTTCAGCGGAATCCGGTTGCAGGGCGCGGAGAGTGACGACCCCTATTCGGCGGTCGACACCAGCGACTCCGACGGAATCCGGGTGGACTCGAGCCTGAACGTGGAGATCGACCACAGCGAGATCGATCACTGGCGCGGCTCGGCGGTGAACATCCAGGACGGCCAGAGCCGGATCGGCCTCTGGAACGCCCAGACCGTATGGGTGCATGACAACTACATCCACCACAACCAGCACCCCACCGGCACCATCTGCTGCGGTCACGGCGCCGGCTACGGCGTGGTGACGGGCCACGGCGCCTATGCGCTGGTCGAGCGGAACGTGTTCGACTACAACCGGCACGCGATCACGGGCGACGGTTCGGCCGGGGCCGGCTATCTGGCATACCGCAACCTGATCCTGGGCGGCGGCGGGGACAACTCCCGTGTCTGGCACACCCATGAGATCGACATGCACGGCAACGACTCGTCCTGCAGCTACGAGTGCGGCTCCGCGGGCGAGTACATGGACGTGGAGTACAACACGGTCTGGTACACCAACGGCACGGGTGTCAAACTACGCGGGACGCCCAGTGTCGGCATGACGGTGTCGCACAACATCTTCCGGCATTCGAGCCTGTGGGTGGGTTCGATCCTGCCCATCCACGCCGCCCTGGACCAGACCGAGACCGGACTGCACCAGTCCGCCAACACCCTCGACTCGTACACCGGCGACCGGCGCAAGTACTGCGACTTCGACGGCGACGGCGTCAACGACGCCTTCATCGCCACCGGCATCACCTGGTGGTACCAGTCCAGTTCGCTCGGCGGGCGCTGGAGCTACCTCGACCAGTCGACCACGCGGCTCGCCGACGTGACGCTCGGCGACGTCAACAGTGATGGCCTGTGCGATGTCAGCTACCCCGGCGGGGTGTTCGTCAACCCGGGCCGGAACGCCTCCTCAACCCCCGCGACCGCGGCGGTCAGCCACGGCGGCATGGCGCGCAGCGGCGCGGACACGAGGTAGGGCCTGCCCATGACCTCCTCCCGGGGCGACAGCCGCTGCTCCCAGGACAGCGCCGTGGCCGGGGACTTCCCGGGCGGCCGCCATCCCAGGGGCCTGCACCTGTAACGATGAGTTCGACGGGGACGGCCGGACGGACATCGCCCCGTACCGGGCCCCGACACCGCACGGTGCTCCACACCGCCGGTGGCGTTCGCCCGGAAATGCCCCGGAACAGCTGGACACAGCTGGGGTACCGGTGGCATGTATCGGGAGTGGGGCAACATTTCGACTCCCTGCTCAGGCGTGCGCCGAGAAGGGCGCCTGACAGGCATCTTCCCTGGTCAGGCGCCCTTTTCCCAGGGCTAGAAGAAGCCCAGCTTCTTCGGC
>NZ_JBHYKH010000936.1:932-1609 GCF_042741275.1 Streptomyces sp. NPDC058964 | reverse complement strand
GATCCGGAGTACCGGATCCGCCCCCTCTCACGGTGGCGTCACGCCCCGCGGAGCACCGCCCCGGTCCGCTCGGCGGCCAGGGCCACCGCCGCGTCACGGGCCGCGGAGGCCTCGTCCACGGTCAGCGTGCGGTCGGAGGCGCGGAAGCGCAGCGCGTAGGCGAGCGACTTCCTGTCCTCGCCCAGCTGCTCGGCGCTCTCGTACACGTCGAACAGCCGGATGGCCTCCAGCAGTTCACCGGCGCCCTCGCGCAGCGCGGCCTCGACGTCCGCGTGCGGGACCGACTTGCCGACGACCAGGGCGACGTCCTGCGTGGCGACCGGGAACGTGGAGATGCGCGGTGCCTGCGGGGCGCCGTCGCCGACCTCCTCCAGCGCGTCCAGGTCCAGCTCCATCGCGCTGGTGCGGTCGGGCAGGCCGAGGGCCTTCAGGACGCGCGGGTGCAGTTCGCCCGCGTGGCCCACGACCCGCTCGGAGCCGTCGGCGACGACCACGAGCTCGGCGGTGCGGCCCGGGTGCCACGGCCCGTACTGGCCCTTGCGGACGATCAGTTCGGCGCCGGCCTCACGGGCGACCGGGCGGGCGGCCGCGGGCCCGGCGGCCCCCGCGGGCGGGCGGCCCGCGCCCCCCCCACCCCCCCCCGCGCCGGGGCCCCGGGGGTCGAACGCGCCAGTGAG
>NZ_JBHYKH010000936.1:0-922 GCF_042741275.1 Streptomyces sp. NPDC058964 | reverse complement strand
GGCGCGCGGGCCCCCCCCCCCCCCCCCGGGGGCGGGCGGGGGGGCGCCGGGGCCCACGACGGCGACATGGCGCGGCTGCGCGGGCAGCGCGGCGTTCAGCCCGGCGAGCTCCGCGTCGGTCGGACGCCGGTCGACGGGCAGGTTCGCGGCGACCTTCTGCTCCGCGCGCGGGAGGAAGACCAGGCCGGTCTCGAACAGCGCGAGGTCGTGCGTGCCACGGCCGTCGTTGCGGCGCAGCGCGCCGAGCAGACCCGGCAGCAGCGACGTACGGAGCGCGGGCTCCTCGTCGTTGAGCGGGTTCGTCAGCTTCACGACACGGCGGGCCGGGTCGTCGGCGTCCAGGCCGAGCTGGTCGAAGACCTGCTCCGAGATGAACGGGTAGGTCGGCGCCTCGACGTAGCCCGCGCCCGCCAGGGCACGGCCGACGCGGCGGTGCAGACGCTGCCGGTGGGTCAGGCCACGGCCCGACGGGGGCTTGGGCAGCGTGGAGGGGAGGTTCTCGTAGCCCTCGAGCCGGATGACCTCCTCCGCCAGGTCGTTCGGCTCGGTGAGGTCGGGCCGCCAGGACGGGACGGTGACGATCAGCTCGTCCTGCCCGTACACGTCGCAGCCGATCTCCTGGAGACGCCGTACGACGGTCTCGCGGCCGTACTCGACGCCCGCCACCTTGTCCGGGTGGTCGGCCGGAGCGGTGATGGTGTGCGGCGCGGAGGGGGCGCTGACCTCGGTGACACCCGCGTCGGCCGTACCGCCCGCGAGCAGCACCAGCAGGTCGACCGTGCGCTGGGCCGCCGCGGCGGCTGCCTGCGGGTCGACGCCGCGCTCGAAGCGGCGGGACGCCTCGGAGGACAGCTTGTGGCGGCGGGCCGTACGCGCGATGGCGACCTGGTCGAAGTGCGCGGCCTCGATGACGACCTCGGTG
>NZ_JBHYKH010000935.1:0-1609 GCF_042741275.1 Streptomyces sp. NPDC058964 | reverse complement strand
AGCTTGTTCTTTATCTACCAAGATCTGCCGGGTTTACCGATGGCCTTGAGGGTCTCGGGGCGTTTGACGGTCTTGCCCACGTCGTAGCGGGGTGCGGATCGGCGGTTCTTGGTCCCGGGCGGCCGTCCGGGACCGGTGCCGCGAGGTTGGGGAACACGGGCGGGGCAGGCGAGGTGGGCCCGGATGTTCCTGAACCCTCGGCGGACCCGGGCCGGGGTCAGGCGTTCGGGCTTGGCGGGCTTCTCCCAGGGGCGACGGAGGTCGGCGGCCAGAGGCCGGGCGAGGCGGAGCTGGGTGTGGGCGACGACCAGGAGCCAGGTCCACCGGTCCGCGGCCTCGGGGGTACGGATCTTCGGGGTGGTCCAGCCGAGCGTCTGCTTTCCGAAACGGAAGGTGTGCTCGAGGTCGAATCTTCGGAGAAACACCTGCCACCACAGGTCCACGTCTGCCGGGGTGGCGCCGGTCTTCGAGGACCACAGCCAAACCGGTGGCGCTTCTCGTTCTTTGGAGAGGTGCTCGACCTTGAGGCGGATCAGGGTGCCTTCGACGATGGGGAGTTCGCCGTCGTGCTCCAGCCAGGCCGAGCGGTGAGTCAGCCTCGGGTGGACCCGGTCCCACGCCCGGGCTTCGGCCTTGCCGTAGTTCACGGTGTCGGTGGCCGTGGTGATTGCCGCCGCGGGCCAGGTCTCGGGCCTGGTAAAGCGGAACTCCGGCCCGTGTTTGGGCGGATGCCCGCCTCGAGGGTGGGCTCGGTGGAACTCCTCGCGCGAGGGCGCCGGACAGCGCATCACCCGGTCCGAGCGGATCCGCCCGACCAGCTCGACGGGCAGGTCGCGCAGGACCCAGGCCAGGCGGGTGACGTCGTAGCCGGCATCCATGACGATCGTGACGTCCAGATCCCCGGGCTGCCACTGGCCGGCCGCAATGAGGCTTTCGACCACTGACCTCAGCTGGGCAGCGGTGACCGCGGTCGCGTCGTCCTCTGGCCCGAGCCGGAGCACGTCCAGGAGCGAAGTCCACGAGGTGGCGCCGGGCTCCAGGACCGCGACGAAGGAGTACGGCCAGCCCGGGATGAACTGCGAGGCTGACTTCGCCCGCCCGTAGACATGGCAGAACAGCCGCTCCGCCGAGCACGGCGCGTCCGAGCGCAGCCAAGGCGAGACATCGACGGCCAGGACCAGGCGCCCGCCGTCGAAGCGTGGCAGCGGCAGGCCGGCCAGCACCTCCCGCAGCCGGCCGACGTCAATGCGGCCGTGGTTCAGGCCGCCGTACATCGCTCCGTGCCCACGACGGTGCTCGGGCACCAGCGTCAGGTCCACCGGAGACTTCACCGCACCGTCCGCGCACAGCACCGCGTCCACGAGCTCGAACAACGCGTCGCGCCGACCGGTCAGACACTCGTAGAACTCGGCCCGGAAGCGTGACGCTTCCGCGAACGCATCCCGCCGGACAGCATCAGGCAGCAGACTCACCCTCACGGCCTTCGTCGTGGTCACGTGCACCTTGGTCGGAGCACATGATCAGACGAAGGCCGCCTCCACGTCAGACGAATCCCCAGGTGAGCGACCCCGTACGAGACCGCGTTCGAAGCCGGAAGAAAAAGAACAAG
>NZ_JBHYKH010000934.1:0-1610 GCF_042741275.1 Streptomyces sp. NPDC058964 | reverse complement strand
GGCCGGTACCGGGGCCGAATACCGTCAGGAAGACGGAGGAGGCGTTGCCGGACACGGGTACCTCGCCCGCCGTCCACTTCACCTTCAGCTGGTCCCGCTCGTCCGGCGGGGTGACCAGCAGTGCGGCCGGGGTCGCCGTCTTCGCGCCGCTGATCTCCGGGTTGGAGAAGGTCAGCCCCGCCCAGGCGCTCTGCCCGGGCTTCAGGGTGACCGTCGCCGGCGTACCGGAGGAGCGCTTGGGGTCCGGGCCGAGCTGGGTGCCGGAGGCGTCCACGAAGGCGGCGCCGGGATAGCCCCGCACGGTGCAGGTGCGGGCGGACTTGTTGGTCAGCACGACGGGGAAGTTCTCCTGCCCGGCACCCGGGTCGTTGCGGCCCACGGACGCGGTCAGCTCCGAGGTGTGGCAGCGGGTGCCGGTGGCGCCCGTCGTCGTACCGCCGCCGCTCGTGGTGGCGGCCGTGCCGCCCGTCTTCGCCGAGGACGACGTGCCGTCACCGGCCGGGGAGGACGCGCTCGCCGCCGCGGTGCCGGCCGTCGAGGTCTCGGTCGCCGGCGCCGCCGACCCCGGGGCGGTCATCGGCGGGTTGCTGTGGACGTCGTGGCCGCCGCAGGCGGTCAGGAGGCCGAGTGCTGCGGCGGCGCCCGCGAGCAAGGACGCCCGACGCGGGAACGAGGACGTGTACACCATGTCTCCCAACTCTCCTGCACTCCTGGATCTTCGTGGCACCCGGCGTGCGCGTGCGCGCCCGCTCCTGCGTGCCGTCATGACACTCCGATGCGGGTACCGCGGGAATCGTTCGCGGCTCGCGGGTTCTTTTGTGTTCTTTGCCCGGCGCAGGCGTGTTCTTTGCCTGCGTGGAGCTCCGGAGCCGCTTCGCCTCTCAGGTGATCCGGAGCGAGCCGAGTATGCCCTCGGTTCTGTCCCCGCCGCCGTGCCGGCGCACCTGCACGTACACCTGCGGCCGCGAGGCGCCGTCCGCCGGGGCGAGCACGGTCTCCGTGATCGAACCGCCGTCCGGGCAGGCGCTCCAGGCGCGGATCCGGCCGTGCCAGTCCGCGCCGACGAAGGCGCGGTCACCGTCGTAGTGACAGCCGGAATGGGCGAGGCCCTTCACCCGGGCCTCGACGCCGCCGCGCTCGCTCAGGCCTATGAACACGCCGTTCACGGCGGCGTTGAGGTCCGGCCACTTCGACAGGTCGTCGGCCACCTCCAGCCCCGGTTGGTGCCCGGACTTCAGGCCCAGTGCCGCCGGGTTCCAGCCGGATCCCCGCAGCTGGCGTCCCCAGCCCGCGGGCACCTGCGCCGAGATCCGCCCCGTGGCGTCCGCGACCCGCACCGGCCCGGCCGGGGAGTCCCGGTTCACCAGGGTGACCGTGACGGCCGCCGCCGTGGCGGCGAGTACCGCGGCCACGGCGAGCGTGACGGTGTTCAGCCGCTTCCGTATCCCGTCGAACCGTCTGCGGGGCCGGACCGCGGACGTTCCCGCGGCCAGCCGGTCCAGCTCGTCCGCGAACGCCTGCGCACCGGGCCAGCGCCGCTCCCGGTCCGGCTCCAGCGCGCGCATCAGCGCCCGCCGGACGCCGTCGCCGAGATCCGGACGCAGCTGTTC
>NZ_JBHYKH010000933.1:0-1617 GCF_042741275.1 Streptomyces sp. NPDC058964 | reverse complement strand
GTACCCGGGCGGCGTCGGCACCAACGCCGCCGTACAGCTCTTCACGGACTACCACAGCCGTCTGATGCGCTACGTGGAGTTCATGAAGCGGGTCGTCCCGCTCCACGACGACCTCTTCGACTTCTTCTACGAGGCCATGCCCGGGTACGAGGAGGTCGGCCGCCGCCGCGTCCTGCTCGGCTGCTGGGGAGCGCTCAACGACCCCGAGTACTGCGACTTCACGTACGCCAACATGACGGACTGGGGCCGGCGCATGTTCGTCACCCCCGGCGTCGTCGTAGACGGCAAGCTGGTCACCACCGACCTCACCCGGATCAACCTGGGTATCCGCATCCTGCTGGGCAGCTCGTACTACGAGGACTGGGAGGGCAAGGACCTCTTCGTCACGCACGACCCGCTCGGCAACCCGGTCGACCCGCGCCACCCCTGGAACCAGCACACGATCCCCGCCCCGCAGAAGCGGGACTTCGACGACAAGTACAGCTGGGTGATGTCCCCCCGCTGGTTCGACGGCAAGGACCACCTCGCCCTGGACACCGGCGGCGGCCCCCTCGCCCGCATGTGGACCACCGCCCTGGCCGGCCTCGTCGACACCGGCGGCGTCAAGGCCACCGGCCACAGCGTGATCATCAACCTGCCGCGCACCATGACGAAGCCCGAGACCACCTTCGAGTGGAAGATCCCGCAGTGGAGCAACGCGCTCGAACGCAACCGCGCGCGCACCTACTTCCAGGCCTACACGGCCTCCCTCGCCCTGCACTTCGCGGAGCAGGCCCTGGACGAGGTCCGCGCCGGACGCACCCGGACCTGGGAGAAGTTCGAGGTCCCCGACGAGAGTATCGGCGTCGGCTTCACCGAGGCGGTCCGCGGCGTGCTCTCCCACCACATGGTGATCCGCGACGGCAAGATCGCCAACTACCACCCCTATCCGCCCACTCCGTGGAACGCCAGCGTCCGGGACTCCTACGGCACGCCAGGCCCGTACGAGGACGCGGTGCAGAACACGCCGATCTTCGAGGAGAACTCCCCGGAGAACTTCAAGGGCATCGACATCATGCGCGCCGTACGCAGCTTCGACCCCTGTCTGCCCTGCGGCGTCCACATGTACGTCGGCGGCGGCAAGACCGTGCAGAAGATGCACGTCCCCACCGGCCTGAGCGGACTGGGCGGATGAGCGCGGCCACGGCGGCCGCCGCCGCTCGCCCGATGAGCGCGGAGCAGGCCGGGCGGCGGATCGAGGACGTGCTCGACCGCCTGGCCGGCTCCGGCGACGCCGCCACGGCAGCGGCGGCGGAGGAACTGGTGCGGTCCCTCATGGACTTCTACGGCGCCGGGCTCGCCCGGATCCTGGAACTCCTGTCCGCCGGCGCCGCCTTGGAGACGCTGCTCGGCGACGAACTGGTCGCCGGCCTGCTGGTGCTCCACGACCTCCACCCCGAGGACCGCGAGACCCGGATCGCCCGTGCCCTGGCCGCCGTTCCGGACCAGGGGCTCGAGGTCGAGGACTTCGACGAGCCCACCGGCACCCTCCGGCTGCGGGCGACCGCCGGTCCGGGCTGCGGCTGCGCCGCCACCGCGACGGCGGCCCGGCGGACGGAGGAGGACGTGATCACCTGT
>NZ_JBHYKH010000932.1:0-1621 GCF_042741275.1 Streptomyces sp. NPDC058964 | reverse complement strand
CCCCTGATGCTGGCCGGCGGGCTCACCCCGGAGAACGTAGCGGCGGCCATCGAGGCCGTCCGCCCCGCCGCCGTGGACGCGCACACCGGCCTGGAGGACCCCGCCACCCGGCGCAAGGACCGCCAGAAGGTGCGCACGTTCGTGAAGGAGGCCCGCGCCGCCTTCGACCGGGTCTCCGCGGAGAACGGGCGGAGCCGGTCCTGATGACCACGCGAACCGAGCCGCTCCGCGGCGTGACCCACGTCCTGCCCCAGACCAACCGGCTGCGTGCCCTGCACTCGATCGTCCGGGACCACGAGGCCAGGCGGGAGGACTTCGTCCCCACCGCCAACCGGATCATCCGCGGGCTCCTCGACGCCGCGCTGGACCTGCTCCCCTACGAGCCCCGCGACGTCCGCACGCCGGTCGGCCGGACCTACCCCGGCCTCTCCCTGGCCTCCCAGGTCTTCGGCGTCTCCATCGCCCGGGCCGGCGACAGCATGGAGTCCGAGCTGCGCGTGATGGCGCCGGAGACCCGCCTGGGCAAGATCCTGATCCAGCGGGACAAGGTCACCAAACTCCCGCACCTGCACTACGCGGCGCTGCCCGCCGGCATCGACCGGGGCCACGTGCTGCTCCTCGACCCCATGCTCGCCACCGGCGGCACCGCGCTGG
The DNA here is from genome assembly GCF_042741275.1 of Streptomyces sp. NPDC058964. Taxonomy (NCBI): domain Bacteria; kingdom Bacillati; phylum Actinomycetota; class Actinomycetes; order Kitasatosporales; family Streptomycetaceae; genus Streptomyces; species Streptomyces sp. NPDC058964. The sequence goes on along the minus strand of NZ_JBHYKH010000932.1, from coordinate 967 downwards.
CCGCGATCGGCGTCCTGCTCGACCACGGCGTGCCCGAGGAGCACATCGTCTTCGTGAACCTGCTCTCCGCCCCCGAAGGGATCAAGGCCGTCCACGACCGTCCTCGGCGCAGTGCGCCAGTGGGTGGCGCTCCAGGAGACGCACGACGCCTTCTACATGGTCGTCGACCTGCACGCGATCACGATCCCGCAGGACCCGAAGGAGCTGCGCGCCAACACCCGCCTGGCCGTCGCCCAGCTGCTGGCCGCCGGGCTGGAGCCGGACCGCTGCACGCTCTTCGTCCAGAGCCACGTCCCCGAGCACGCGCAGCTCGCCTGGGTCATGAACTGCCTCACCGGCTTCGGCGAGGCGTCCCGCATGACCCAGTTCAAGGACAAGTCCGCCAAGCAGGGCGCCGACCGCGCCTCCGTCGGCCTGTTCACGTACCCGGTACTCCAGGTCGCGGACATCCTGCTCTACCAGGCCAACGAGGTCCCCGTCGGCGAGGACCAGCGCCAGCACATCGAGCTGACCCGCGACCTGGCCGAGCGCTTCAACGGCCGCTTCGGCGACACCTTCACCGTCCCCTCCGCGTACATCCTCAAGGAGACGGCGAAGATCTACGACCTCCAGGACCCCACGGTCAAGATGAGCAAGTCGGCGTCCACGCCGAAGGGCCTCATCAACCTCCTGGACGAGCCGAAGGCCACCGCGAAGAAGGTCAAGAGCGCGGTCACCGACACCGACACCGTGATCCGCTTCGACCGGGAGAACAAGCCGGGCGTCAGCAACCTCCTCTCCATCTACTCGGTGCTCACCGGAGCCGACATCACCGAGCTGGAGGAGAAGTACGCGGGCAAGGGCTACGGCGCCCTCAAGACGGACGTGGCGGAGGTCATGGTCGAGTTCGTGACCCCCTTCCGGGACCGCACCCAGCAGTACCTGGTCGAGTTCGTGACCCCCTTCCGGGACCGCACCCAGCAGTACC
>NZ_JBHYKH010000931.1:0-1621 GCF_042741275.1 Streptomyces sp. NPDC058964 | reverse complement strand
GCCACTCAAACGGACCGAGCACCGCAACTGGCTACCACCCGCACCGGACACCGTGACCATCACGCGGCACGGCACAAGCTAAGTCACCGGCATTGCGGCTAGACGAGCTCGATGACCGCCGCGGACAGCCGCCCCGGATCGGTCACGATGTCGACGACGGCGATGCGGTCGCGAACGAAGGTGAAGGCCAGGGCCCGCTCCGGGCGGCCGTCGACGAGGACCACGAGGCCCGTGACGCCGTCCACGAGCGCGGGGCGGGTCAGCGGGGCGAGGTGCGCGAAGCTCCGCGCCCCGGACGCGACCGCGGCGGCGCCCGTGGTCACACCCCTCGTCGCGGTCCACCGTCACCGGGTTGACGGATCCCGGGTCAGGGGTGTGACAGGCGCCCTGCGGCACGGTTCGGGACGGGGATCAGCCCCAGTCCCGGCCGGACCTGCCCCGCTTGGTCTCCGACCGCTGCTTCTTCTGCCGCAGCCGCCGTTCGTTGATCCCGCGCGGGATGCGGGTGGGCTTGCGGGGCTTGGGCGGGGGCGCGGTCGCCTCCGCGAGCAGGGCGGCGAGGCGTACGGCTGCGGCCTCGCGGTTGCGCCACTGGGAGCGGTGCTCGCAGGCGCGGACGGTGACGACACCGTCGACCAGCCGCCCGGCCAGGCGCTCCAGCGCCCGCCGCTTCCACACCTCGGGCAGGGCCTCGGTGTTCACCAGGTCGAAGCGCAGCTCCACCTGGGTGTCGGAGGTGTTCACGTGCTGTCCGCCTGGCCCGGACGACCGCGAGAAACGCCAGACGAGCTCGGCCTCGGGCAGGGAGACGGAGCCACGGACGAGATAGGGACCGGACATGCATTCCATGTTCCCGGGTGTGTCCGGTTCACGTCACCTGTATTTCCCGATCGGTAAAAAGGGTAAAGCCATCCGGAACCATGGGGACCCCTCCCGGCGTTCTTCGGGATGACGGTAGCTTCGTGCGCACACAGAACTAGGGAAGGGACTCCCAACAATGGCTGTAAGCCTGTCCAAGGGTGGCAACGTCTCGCTCACCAAGGAGGCTCCGGGCCTGACCGCCGTCACCGTGGGCCTCGGCTGGGACGTCCGCACCACCACCGGCACGGACTTCGACCTGGACGCCTCCGCGATCGCGGTCAACGGGCAGGGCAAGGTCTACTCGGACGCCCACTTCGTCTTCTTCAACAACAAGCAGACCCCCGACAACACGATCGTCCACACCGGTGACAACCGCACGGGCGAGGGCGCCGGCGACGACGAGGCGATCAACGTCAACCTGGCCGCCCTCCCGGCCGACATCGACAAGATCGTCTTCCCGGTCTCCATCTACGACGCCGAGAACCGCGGCCAGAACTTCGGCCAGGTCCGCAACGCCTACATCCGCATCATCAACCAGGCGGGCGGCGCCGAGATCGCCCGCTACGACCTGTCCGAGGACGCCGCCACCGAGACGGCCATGGTCTTCGGCGAGCTCTACCGCAACGGCGCCGAGTGGAAGTTCCGCGCCGTCGGCCAGGGCTACGCCTCGGGCCTGGTGGGCATCGCCCAGGACTTCGGCGTGAACGTCTGAGCCGTACCGCGCCTCGCCGGAGCCCCCAGCCGCGAACCCGCTGGGGGC
>NZ_JBHYKH010000930.1:0-1636 GCF_042741275.1 Streptomyces sp. NPDC058964 | reverse complement strand
GTGTGAAGACCTCGGCAAACGTCGCCGAGACCAGCCGGGGCATCGACGCCGGCAAGAAGACATCCGATGCGAAGAACGTGTCAAGCGGCGAGGGCGAAACGTGGTTCTTGCGAGGTCGGGAAGGCTACGGTCTCGTTGAACGGGACACGGTGAGTGAGGCAGTAGTGGAGGCAGCCGATCATCCGGTTGAAGAGGTTCCTCTGAGCGGCCGTGTGCCGATCTCCGGCCTCACGTCGGCGGTCGTAGTGAGCCCGTGCCCTGTCTGAATGGGCCATCGCTGAGAAGGCCCACATGTAGCCGACGCGGGCCAGCCGCTGGTTCTTCACCCTGCGGGCCGCGACGGACACACTCTTGCCGGAAGCCCGGGTGACCGGTGCGGAACCCGCGTACGCTTTCAGACCTCTGGCGTCGGCGAACCGAGTCCTGTCGTCGCCAATCTCAGCAAGAACCCGAGCTCCGCTGAGCGGACCCAGCCCTGGGAAGCTGATGATGATCTCGGCATCAGCGTGTGCCTCGAACGCTTCCACCGCAGCCTCTGCAAGATCGTCGGCGCTCGTGCACGCGGCTTCCAACTGCCGAAGCAGCGCGAGTGACTGGCGCCCCATGGCCTCCTCGACCAAGGGAAGATGACGCATCTGCACTGCGCGAAGCGCGCTGTGCAGACGCTCGACCTCCCTGTCGATGGTGTTCTTGCGGCCGGCCTTCTTCAGTACGGCCCGCAGCTGCGGCCGGGTCAGCTTGGCAGCCTGGCGCGGAGTGGGCGCTGCGGCCAGGACCTCCCGGGCTATGGGGTGATAGATGCCCTCGCGGCGGTGCCCGACGGCGGTCAGGTAAGTGGGGAAGTACTCGCGCAGGTGGGAGGTCAGCTTGTTGCCGGCCTGGGTTCGGTCCCATACGGCGTCCTGCTGGGCACGGGCAAGGACCGCGACGGCCTGGGCCACCTCCGAGTCGGCGGGAAGCATGCGGTGCGCAGCGGCGTCGGTGCGGAGAATGTTCGCCAGCACCATGGCGTCCAGGTGATCGGACTTCTTCCGGGAGACCGTGTGACGGTCCCGGTATCGGGCGGCGGCCATCGGGTTGATGGCGTAGACGGGGCGGCCGGTTGCCCGAAGACAGGCGACCAGAAGTCCGCGGAAGGTCTCGATGGCCACCGGGATGGGGCCCTGCGGACTATCGCCGTGCTCGGCGAGCATCTGAAGCAGCTGGGCGAGCCCTTCCGCGGAGTCATCGATGCGAGCACGAGCCAGCAGCGAACCCGTTTCGTCGACGACGGCTATGTCGTGGTGGTCGCTGGCCCAGTCGATGCCGCAGAACGCCTTCACTCGCCTCACACTTTCTCATCGAACCTGTGTTGTGGCTGGTCACAGCCGTGCAGGGCATGCGTCTCTCTAATGGAAGGGCTCGATGGCCCGACATCCGATTAGCCGTTCATGACCCCAGCGACCTGCGGGGCCCTCGGTCTTGATCAGAGCTGGTGGCTCCCGAGCACGTAAGAGGTAGCCCCCGCAGGGGGCTTGGACCACGATCATCATCGGTGATCAAGTGATCGCTCTCGATGCCGACCGCGAGCGCCAGCACACGTCAGTCTTCTTTGAGGGCTCAAGGCCCGGATCAACGGAGGACATCGTGCTGACGC
>NZ_JBHYKH010000929.1:0-1637 GCF_042741275.1 Streptomyces sp. NPDC058964 | reverse complement strand
TCGGCGGCCGTCGCGGCCCGCAGGACCGTGTACGCGGCCGTCGGCTCGGTCGCCCGCGCGGTGACCGGCACCCACTCCACCCGGTACAGATCACGAGGTGCGGTCGGCTCCGCCGCCAGCGGGCGCAGCGCCAGCGCACCGACAGTGGCCACCGGAGTACCCGTGGGGTCCGCGAGCTCCAGACGCTGTCCGGCGCCCTCCTTGGTGATGCGCACCCGCAGCGCCGAGGCACCGGTGACGTGCAGCGTGACGTCCGACCAGGAGAACGGAAGCTCGGCCCGGGCCTCGTCCCCGGTGTCCAGCAGGCCGATGGGGTGCAGGGCGGCGTCGAGGAGGGCCGGGTGGATCCCGAACCCGTCCGTGCTCACGCCTTCCGGCAGGGCAACCTCCGCGTAAACGGTGTCCTCCCCGTCCCGCCAGGCGGCCGAGACGCCCTGGAAGAGGGGACCGTACTCCAGACCCATCGCACCCAGATCGCCGTACAGGTTCGTGACGTCCACCGGCTCCGCCCCCGCCGGGGGCCAGACCGCCAGCTCGGCACCGGACTCGGCGGCGTCGGCCGACAGAACACCTTCAGCGTGGAGGGTCCAGCCCTCCTCACCCTCCGGACGGGAGTGCACCGTGACGGTGAGCTCGTCGCCCCCACCGACACGCACCCGAAGGGCGACCGCACCGGTCCCGGGCAGAACAAGCGGGGCGTGCAGGGTCAGGTCACGGACCGTGCCCGCACCGACCTGGTCCCCGGCCCGCACCGCGATCTCCACGAGTGCCGCTCCCGGGACGACGACCGTGCCGTGCACCGCGTGCTCGGCCAGCCACGGATGCGTGGCCAAAGACAGCCGGCCGGTGAACAACACCCCGTCGGAGTCCGGCAGTTCCACCGCCGCACCCAGCAACGGGTGGCCGGCCGTGGCGATCCCCGCAGCCTGTACGTCGCCCACGTCGAGCGTCGAGGGCGCAGGCCAGTAGGTCTCGTGCTGGAAGGCGTAGGTGGGCAGATCGACATCCTGCCGACCGGGGCCGAAGTAGGCGGCCCAGTCGACAACCGGGAGCCTTGTCAGCGCCTCGACCAAGGCCTGGGGTTCGGTGCGGTCGCGGCGGATTCCCGCGACGAGCGTCGCCTCCGTACCCGTGTCGGCGGCCATGGCGGTGAGCACGGCGTCGGGGCCGAGCTCCAGGAAGGTGCCGATGCCCTGACCGTCGAGGGTGCTGACGGCATCGGCGAAGCGGACCGCCTCACGGACGTGACGCACCCAGTACGAGGGGTCGGCCAGGTCCGCATATGTGACGGCCGTGCCGGTGAGGGTCGAGACGATCGGTATCGACGGCTCGGAATAGGTCAGTTGGGCGGCGATCCGCTCGAACTCGGCGAGCATCGGCTCCATCAGCGGGGAGTGGAAGGCGTGGCTGACGCTGAGCCGCCTCGTCTTGCGGCCCGCCTCGGAGAAGTGCCGTACGACCTCGTCGACACCCGCCTCGGGCCCGGAGACGACCACCGACACCGGCCCGTTGACGGCCGCGATCCCCGTGCCGTCCGGCAGCACGGGCAGGACCTCGTCCTCGGTGGCCTGCACGGCCGCCATCGCACCGCCCGCCGGAAGCCGCTGCATCAACCGGCCGCGCGCCGACACGATCAA
>NZ_JBHYKH010000928.1:0-1638 GCF_042741275.1 Streptomyces sp. NPDC058964 | reverse complement strand
GGTCCCAGCGTTCAGCTGGGACCAGGGGTCCTTTTGTTGTTTTGAAAATCAAGCTCAGCCCGGAGCGCGCCGGGTACCCGGCTGCGCGAGAATGACTTGCGGTACCGAAGACAGGAGTCACCATGTCCACCAACTCTCCCGACGACCGACCGGAGCGTGACCAGCGTCGACGGGACGGTGGTGACCGCGGAGACCGTGGTGGATACCGCGGCGACCGTGGCGACCGCGGTGACCGCGGTGACCGCGGTAGCTACCGTCGCGACAACGACCGTGGTGGATACGGCCGTCGGGACGACAACCGGGGTGGTGGTTACGGTCGTCGTGACGACCGCCGTGACGACCGCCGAGGTGACGACCGTGGGGACCGCGGTGGCTTCCGTCGCGAAGACAGCCGTGGCGACAGCCGTGGCGACAGCCGCGGTGGATACGGCCGTCGTGACGACCGCCGTGACGACCGGCGTGACGACCGCAGGGACGGTGACCGTGGGCCTCGTCCCGCGTACCGCCGTGACGACCGTTCCGGTGGGCCGCGTCGCGACGACCGCGACCGCGGCTACCGTCGTGACGACCGCGGCGACCGTCCCTCCTACCGTCGCGATGACCGTGGCGAGCGCCGCGACGAGCGCCGTGACGACGACCGCGGTGGTTACCGCCGTGACGACAACCGTGGTGGTGGCTACGGCCGTCGGGACGACCGCCGTGACGACCGCCGCGACGGCGACCGTGGAGACCGTGGTGGCTTCCGTCATGACGACAGCCGCTCCGGATACGGCTCCGGATACGGTCGGCGTGACGACCGCGGAGATCGAGGTGACCGTGGAGACCGCGGCGGCTACCGCCGTGACGACAGCCGTGGTGGTGGCTACGGCCGCCGTGACGACCGCCGTGACGACCGTGGCGGACGCCCCGGCGGCTACCGGGGCCGGCCCGGTGATGACCGGCGCGGTGGCGGCCGCTTCCGTGAGGAGCGTGAGCGGGACCGCGACCGTGAGCCGATCAAGCGTCTGCCGATCCCCGAGGACGTCACGGGCGACGAGGTCGACAAGGACGTACGGCAGGAGCTGCAGAGTCTGCCGAAGACGCTCGCGGAGGACGTCGCCAGGAACCTGGTGATGGTCGCCCGGCTGATCGACGAGGACCCCGAGGGCGCGTACGGCTACTCGAAGGTGGCCCTGCGCCTGGCGTCGCGCGTCGCCGCCGTGCGTGAGGCGGCCGGCTTCGCCGCGTACGCGAACCAGAAGTACAGCGAGGCGCTCGCCGAGTTCCGGGCCGCCAAGCGGATGACCGGCACCGTGGACCTGTGGCCCGTGATGGCCGACTGCGAGCGTGGGCTCGGGCGTCCGGAGAAGGCGCTGGACATGGCCGGCGCCCCCGAGGTGCACAAGCTGGACAAGGCCGGTCAGGTCGAGATGCGGCTCGTGGCCGCCGGTGCCCGGCGTGACATGGGACAACTGGACGCCGCCATCGTGACGTTGCAGAGCCCGGAGCTGGCCTCCAACTCCCTACAGCCCTGGACCGCGCGCCTGCGGTACGCCTACGCCGACGCGCTGCTGGCGGCCGGGCGTGAGGGCGAGGCGCGTGAGTGGTTCGCGAAGGCCGTCGAGGCCGACCGGGACGGCAGCACGGACGCCTCCGTGC
>NZ_JBHYKH010000927.1:0-1670 GCF_042741275.1 Streptomyces sp. NPDC058964 | reverse complement strand
GCGTCCAGCAGCCGGAACCCGAGCCGGACGCGCTTCCCGGCCTGACCGATCGTGAGCGGGAGATCCTCGCTCTGATCGGTGAGGGTCTGACCAACCGTCAGATCGGTCAGCGCCTGTACCTCGCCGAGAAGACGGTGAAGAACCACATCTCCCGTCTGCTGGCCAAGCTCGGTGTGGAAAGGCGCATCCAGGCGGCGGTGATCGCCACCCAGGCCCAGGACCGCCTCAAGCGCGCAGGGCACTGACGGTCCGTACGGCTGCCGAGGACGGGGGAGACCCGCCGATGCGGCGGCCGGCAACTGCTCGAGGGCATCCCGCGGGTGTCCGACGCTCCGGTCGTGATCCGTGCCGCCCCCGGCGACGCGCCGGAGCTCAGACTTCGTCCGGTGCGGAGAGCGGCACTGTCCATTCCGCGACGGTGCCGCCTGGCTCGTTCGGCGTGAGCGTGAAGCTGCCGCCGAGGCCGGTTGCGCGCCGGGAGAGGTTGTCCAGGCCGCTGCGGCGGCTGACGTCGGGGTCGAGCCCCCGGCCGTTGTCGGCGACGCGCAGCCGTAGTCGCTCGCCGTCCGTCTCCGCGGTGACCTCGACGGCGGTGGCATCGGCGTGCCGGGCGGCGTTGGACAGGGTTTCACGCAGCACTGCCAGCAGATGCTCGGCATGTTCGCCCGGTACGTCGGTGTCGAGCAGGCCGGTCATGCGCAACGCCGGGGTGAAGCCGAGCACGGCGGCGGCCCGGTCGGTCTCGGCCAGCAGCATCGCCCGCAGTCCACCGCGCCCGTCGGCGCGGTCCCGCTCGCGCAACGCGTAGATCGTGCCACGAACCGTCTTGATGGTGTCGTCGAGGTCGTCGACCACCCGTTGAACGCGTTCGGCCACCTGGGGCCGGTCGGAGAGCCGTCCGAGGACCGAGTTCAGGGTCAGCCCGGAGGCGAAGAGCCGCTGGATGGCCAGGTCGTGGAGGTCGCGGGCGATACGGTCGCGGTCGGACAGGACCACCAGCTGCTCGGCTTCGCGCCGGTGATCGGCGATCTCCAGAGCCAGCGCGGCCTGATCCGCGAAGCTGCCGATCATGGTTATGGTGGCGTCGGAGAACTCGGTGCCGCCCGGCAGGTTGGCGACCTGCAGGACCCCGCGCACATGCTCGCCCCCACCGAGCGGGAGCAGGAACCCGGGTCCCAGGTCGATCTGTGCGGCGGATCCACCGCCCGCCTGCGACTCGGCGGACAGTGCGCCGCTGGTGAACCGCTCGTTGGACTGATAGACCTTCGAGGCCAGCGTGGTGGCCGGCAGTACCAGCCCGCGTACCCGCTCGGCATCCGCCCCGTCCGCGGCCTCGATCACCAGTTCGCCACCGTCGAGCGGCACCGCCAGCGTCACCAGATCGGCGCCCGCCAGAGTCCTGACGGCCGACGCGACCTGGTGCAGCACCCGGTCCGGATCGGTGCCGGACAGGAGGCTGCGGGTCAGTTCGCTGCTCGCCGTCAGCCACCGTTCCCTGCGACGGGTGTCCTCGTACAGGCGGGCGTTGTCGATCGCGACGCCTGCAGCGGCCGCGAGAGTGCGCAGCACCGCCTCGTCGTCGTCGTCGAATTCCGCGCCGCCGCGCTTGTCGGTCAGGTACAGGTTTCCGAAAACCTGGTCCCGGACGCGCACCGGTGCCCCGAGGAACG
>NZ_JBHYKH010000926.1:0-1673 GCF_042741275.1 Streptomyces sp. NPDC058964 | reverse complement strand
TGGAGACCCTGGCCGGGGCGGGGCTCGCGAGGCCACGTGTGGTGGTCGTCGGCATGTCGGGGTCCGTGTCCGTCCGGCGGTCTATCCGAAGAGCTTCTTGAGCTCGGCGCCGACCGTCCTGTCGCACCTGTCGAGCGCGGCCTCGGGATCACCGCCCTTGCGGACACAGTCGGCGAAGACGTTCTCGGTGGCGGTGATCATGGCCTGGGTCCAGCCGATGTTGTCGAAGTGCCCGTACTCGTTGAAGAGCTTCACGCCCTCGGCCGGCAGCCCCGACTTCAGCTTGGTGGCCGACTGCGCGATGGAGGCGCGCGGAGGGATGTGGAAGCCGTACGAGGTCGCCCAGTCCTCCTGGTACTTCTTCTGGCCGATCCACAGCCACTTCACGTACTCCTTGGCCGCGTCGACGTTCTTGCCCTTGGCGTTGACGAACATCGACCAGCCGCCGTTGTAGACGGACGGCTTGCCGGCGTCGGTGACCTTCGGGAACGGCATGATGCCGAGGTCGTCGCCGAGGGTCTGCTGGAACTGCGGCATGGCCCACATTCCGCAGAACTGGATGGCGCACAGACCCTGGTCGAGCGCGGAGGGGTCCCAGAAGTCGGCGGGGGCGTCGAGCAGGAGGTGGCCGCTGGTGAAGAGCCTGCGCATCTTCTTGAGGCCCTCGACCACGCCGTCGGTGTGGTAGGCGATCCTGTTGTTCTCGTCGAGGGTGTCGGCACCGGCCGACCAGATCAGCGGGTTGATCACCGCGTGCAGGTCGTTGCCGAGGAACAGGCCCTTCACCTTGCTCGTGGTGAGCTTGGCGGCGGCCTCGATCAGCTCGTCGAGGGTGGTGGGCGCCTGGACGCCCGCCTTCTCGAGGAGCGACTTGCGGTAGAAGAAGAACTGCGGGTCGTCGATCATGCGGACGCCGTATATCTTGCCGTCCACCGTGTGCGACGTGATGTCGGCCTGGTTGAAGTCGTCCTTGACCGGATCGACGATGTCGGTCAGATCGGCCACCTGACCGCTCCTGACGAGCTGGATCTGCGGGTGGAACTCGAACAGGTCGGGCGCCTGCTTGGTGAGCAGGGAGGCGAAGAGCTTGCTCTCGAAGTTCGAGCCGGTGATCCACTGCGTGCTGACATCCGCGTCCTCGTACGCCTTCGCGTACCGCTTGATCGCCTGCTCGGTGCCCGCCTCGCCGTAGGCGTGGAAGTACTGCACGAGGTTCTTGCCCGAACCGGAGCCGCCCCCACGGCCGTTGTTGCTGCCACAGGCGGCCAGCGTGCCGGCGGCGGCCATGCCCGCGGCGGCGCGGAACAGTGATCGGCGGGACCAGTTGCTGTTGCTCATTGCCGACATGCTGACGTCCTTGTCTCGAAGTACGGCTGCGGCTCTGCGACCCGGGCCAGATGGCTCATTTGCTGTGCGGAGCGGGACGTTAACCTTCGGCTAATACTTCGGCAAGGGGTTGGACGAAGCCTGTTCGAAGCGTTGTGCTCAGTTCGGGATCCCGAACACGCCGGTGCGGCCGAGGGGTTGAGGGCCGCCGGGCCGGGGGTATGGCCGGCGGCCCTCGGCCGCAGGGGGTGTCACCGGCGGTTACAGGCCTCGGCGGCGCCGCCGGTGGGGCTGTGGAGGTTCCCACCGCTGCCGGCGGCGGTCGGCGGCCCGCCGCCGGCCGGCCC
>NZ_JBHYKH010000925.1:0-1677 GCF_042741275.1 Streptomyces sp. NPDC058964 | reverse complement strand
TGCAAGTACGGCTGCTCTACCAGAGCGAACTGGATCGACCCCTTGGAGATCGCGCCGGTCAGCGCCTTGTTGAGGTCGAAGGTGGCGACCTTCGCCTTGCTGCCCGCGTCACTCACCGACTGGACGGCGGTCAGCGCGTACGGCGCACCCAGTGCGACGACGTAGTCGATGTCCTTGTCCTGCTTGAGCTTGGCGGTGATCGTCGACTTCACGGACGGCATGTCGGCGCCGTTCACGTACAGCGTCTCGGTCGTGCCGGAGAACGTCTTCTTCACGCCGTCGCAGCGCTGGGTGAGGCCGACGTTGCCCTGCTCCTGGATCACACAGACGGCCTTCTTGGCGCCGGCCTCGTTCAGCCGCTTGCCGAGTGCCTCGCCCGCCACGCTCTCGTCCTGGCCGAAGAACTCCATCAGGCCGAGCTTCTTCCAGTCGCTCACGCCGGAGTTGAGGCCGACGACGGGTATGTTCGCCGACTTCGCCTTGGCGACGACGTCCTTCATGGCGTCGGGCTTGGCGAGGGTGATGGCGATGCCGTCGACCTTCTGGTCGATCGCGTTCTGCACCCAGTTGGCCTGGTTGCCCGAGTTCGGGTCGGCCGAGTAGACCAGCTTGATGTTGTCCTTGGCGGCCGCTGCCTCGGCGCCCTTGCGGACGATGTCCCAGAAGGTGTCGCCCGGCGACTGGTGGGTCACCAGCGCGACGGTCATCCGGGGAGTGGTGGCCTTGCCCGCGGAGGCGTTCGACCCTCCCTCTTCCGACTTCTTTCCGCCGGAGCTGCTGGAGCAGCCGGCCAGGGTGAGTGCTGCCGCTGCGGCCACGGCCACCACGGGAGCCAGTCTGCGGGAGCGGGAGAGCGAAGAGCGGTCCATCTTTCCGGCACCTCACTGTGCGACGGGGGGAGAGGAAGGAGGATCGGCGACGATCCCGGGCCCGGCGCCGGGAGGCGGTCCGAGCCACGTGCTGTGTAGCTGGGACGGGATACAAGTCCCTGCCGCGCCCGCTGTCAATACTTTGTTAAGACATCATTTCACACGCAGGTCCGAATGTAAGTACAAACTATTGACATCGTGCCCCGCTCCGACCTACACCTGAGACCATGGTCAAGTCAGCAGCGCGGCCCGCGCGGTCCTTCGCTCCGATCACGGCAGGCCGCATCGGAGTCGATCTCTACCCGTTCCAAACAGGCGTACCCCTGGCCCGGGTGGAGACCTTCGGGAAGTTCCCCGGGGACCCGGCGGAGGCCCGCCCGTACCGCGCCGAGGCGCTGCTCGCTGCGACGGAGGAGGTGCCGCCGGTGCCGGTCGACGTGGTCAACGGCCTTCGCGCGGGCGACGCCTTCGGCGGCTCCCTCGTCCACCGGCTGCTCGGCGGCCGGGACCTGGCCGGGACCATGCGGTACGCCAACGCGGCCGGCGCCCTCGTCGCCGCCTGCCTCCCCCGCTCCTCCGCGATGCCCACCGAGGCGGAGGCCGTCTGCCTTCTCGCGCGAGCCACCCCCTGAACGGAGTCCGTCTTGTCCCTCACCATCCCCGAGCTCGCGACCGTCAGGGCCCGGCACCCGGAGGCGGTCGCCGAGGCGGCCGCCCGCCGCGTGCGCCGTCCCCTGCTCGGTGACGGCGGCCGCCAGATGATCGTGGGCGCCGCCCACCCCGCGCGCCGCGCCCGGGGGGCGGGCGG
>NZ_JBHYKH010000924.1:0-1678 GCF_042741275.1 Streptomyces sp. NPDC058964 | reverse complement strand
GCCGTCCCGGTCACCGGGCGAACACGACCGCGGTCAGCGCGAGCGCACCGGGCAGCGCCTGCGCGAACAGGATGCGGCGGTTGGCCGTCAGTGCACCGAACACGCCCGCGACCACCACGCACGACAGGAAGAACACCCGCGCACCGAACCCGGTCGGGTCGGCGGCGAGCAGTCCCCACACCAGACCCGCCGCCAGGAAGCCGTTGTAGAGCCCCTGATTGGCGGCGAGCGGCGCGGTCGCCCGCGCCAGCTCGGGGCCGAAGCCGTGCAGCCCGCGGCCCGGCTTCTTCTCCCACAGGAACATCTCCAGGACCAGGATGTACGCGTGCAGCGCGGCCACCAGGCCGACCAGCACGTTCGCCACTATTCCCATGATCGGCGGACTCCTCAGGCTCTTGGACAGGTGTCCAATATAGCTGGACGGATGTCCAGGAAGCCATGGGGGGCTCGTCCGGGTGCAGGAACAGTGCCTCGCCGAAGGCGCCCAGCGCGCGGTGGGGCGGCAGCCCCCCGTCGACCAGGGCCGCAGCTGTGACGACACCGGCGGGCAACGCGCGACGGCTCATCAACGGAGGACGGCCACCCCTGCTCCGACTGTCACGACGTGACAAGGGGTGTGTCTGCAAGTCCCCTGGTCTGTAAGGGTGTTTGTCGATTTGCGGCACCTGCCGGAGAGTGACGGAACCCTCACCTCCGTGACCTCTCGCGGTTGATCAGTTCGGGCCCGGACCCGATAAGCTCCATTCCGGCACTGCGAGTTGACGCCTCAGTGATGGCATCGGCCCGTAGTGCGTACTCATGAGTGCGGCCTTTGCACACCCCCCCCTTTTTCGATCGTGTTGCTTTCGAAGGATGCAGATGGAACTCGCCACTCCGCCACCGGCGGCGCGGGCCCCTGTCGCCTGGTACAGCTGGTGGCTGATGCCGCTGGCCTTAGGAGGCGGCACGGTTGCCGCCACGTTCATGAGCTCCGAGCGAATAACCGCCGCCGTCGTCGGCGCCGCCGCGACCGCCGCCGGCTCGGTGTGCGTACGGCTCCTGATCCGCTCGCGCAAGCAGCTCCTGCGCGCCGAGGGCAGCTTCCGCTCCTCGCAGGCCGAGCACTCCCAGAAGTGGCAGCAGCATGTCGTCGGCCTGGAACGCAGTTTCAGTGCCGAGCGCGCCGCCCTGGAGTCCCGGCTCGCCGAGCAGGCGGCCGCCTACGAGGCCCGGCTCGGCGAGACCACGGCGGCCTACGAGGCCCAACTGGACGACCGCGTCCGGGCGTACGAGGAGCGGCTGGCCGACCAGGCCAACTCCTTCGAGGCGCAGCTCACCGAGCGGGCCGGGATCTGGCAGGAGCAGGCGGTCCACCAGCGGGCCGCCGTCACCCGGCTCGCCGAAGAGCAGCTGCCCGACGCCCTGAAGCGGCTGCGGGCCGGTGACGCCATCGACGACCTGCTGCCCACGACGGACCCGGCCGCGAAGACCGACGTGGACCTCCAGGCCGATCTCCGCAGGATCCTCCGGACCTCCCTGATCGGCGTCGAGGAGGAGTTCAACCGCTCGACCTCCGCCGAACAGGCCGTGATCAGCATCGGCAACCGCATCCACGTGCTGACCAGCAAGCTCCGTGGCCGCCTGCACGAGATGCAGGGTGAGCACGGCCGGCTGCCCGCCGTGGCGCGCGGACTGATGG
>NZ_JBHYKH010000923.1:1287-1685 GCF_042741275.1 Streptomyces sp. NPDC058964 | reverse complement strand
GCGCGCGCCGCCGCCGTGCTCCTCGCCGCCGGTGAGCGTGCCCGGGAACTGTGCTCCCGCCCCGCCTGGATCCGGGGCATCGACCACCGCATCGAGGCGCACGCGCTCGGCGTGCGCGATCTGACCGACTCGCCCTCCACCCGCCTCGCCGCCGAGAAGGCCGGTGCCTTCGAACGGCCCGTGGACACCGCGGAGCTGCACGCGCCCTTCACCTCCCAGGAGGTCGTCCTGCGCAAGGCGCTCCGGCTCGACGACACCGTGCTCGTCAATCCGTCCGGCGGGGCCCTCGCCGCCCATCCGGTCATGGCCGCCGGCCTGATCCGTATCGGCGAGGCGGCCGCCCGCGTCCACCACGGCGAGTCCGACCGGGCGCTCGCCCACGCCACGTCCGGCCCCTG
>NZ_JBHYKH010000923.1:0-1277 GCF_042741275.1 Streptomyces sp. NPDC058964 | reverse complement strand
GGCCAGACCCAGCCCGGGGCGGCCCGCCGGGACGTGACGATCGCCGGGATCGTCCGCGAGGCCGCCCGGCGGGCACTGGACGACGCCGAGTTGACCTGGGCCGACATCGACGCCGTCGTCATCGGCAAGGCGCCCGACTTCTTCGAGGGCGTCATGATGCCGGAGCTCTACCTCGCAGACGCCCTCGGCGCGGTCGGCAAACCCATGCTGCGGGTGCACACGGCGGGCTCGGTCGGCGGGTCCACCGCGCTCGTCGCCGCGGGCCTCGTCGCCGCCCGCGTCCACGGCACCGTGCTCACCCTGGCCTTCGAAAAACAGTCCGAGTCCAACGCCATGTGGGGTCTGTCCCTGCCCATCCCGTTCCAGCAGCCCCTGCTCGCGGGCGCGGGGGGATTCTTCGCGCCCCACGTGCGCGCGTACATGCGGCGCAGCGGCGCCCCCGACACGGTCGGCTCCCTCGTCGCCTACAAGGACCGGCGCAACGCCCTGAAGAACCCCTACGCCCACCTCCATGAGCACGACATCACACTGGAGAAGGTGCAGGCCTCCCCGATGCTGTGGGACCCGATCCGCTACTCGGAGACCTGCCCGTCCTCCGACGGCGCCTGCGCCATGGTCCTCACCGACCGCGCCGGCGCCGCCCGCGCCCCCCGTCCGCCCGCCTGGATGCTGGGCGGCGCCATGCGCAGCGAGCCCACGCTGTTCGCCGGGAAGGACTTCGTCTCGCCGCAGGCCGGCAAGGACTGCGCCGCCGACGTCTACCGGCAGGCCGGGATCGCCGACCCGCGCCGCGACATCGACGCCGTGGAGATGTATGTGCCGTTCTCCTGGTACGAGCCCATGTGGCTGGAGAACCTGGGCTTCGCCGAGGAGGGCGAGGGCTGGAAGCTCACCGAGTCCGGGGTGACGGAGCTCGACGGCGACCTGCCCGTCAACATGTCGGGGGGCGTGCTGTCCACCAACCCGATCGGCGCCTCGGGAATGATCCGCTTCGCGGAGGCGGCGCTCCAGGTGCGCGGGCAGGCCGGGGAGCATCAGCTGGAGCGGGCCCGGAAGGTACTCGGGCACGCCTACGGCGGGGGCTCCCAGTTCTTCTCCATGTGGCTCGTGGGCTCCGCGCCCCCCGGCTCCTGAAAGGTCCTCCTCACGTGGCCTGTCGGCGGTCGGGACCGATCGCTAGGCTGGCCGCGGACGACGAGTCGGGAGGAGCCCGGACGTGGCCTTGAGCACCATCCAGCAGCAGCCGCTCTTGGGGTGGGAAAAGCCGGAGCTGGTCC
>NZ_JBHYKH010000922.1:0-1699 GCF_042741275.1 Streptomyces sp. NPDC058964 | reverse complement strand
ACCACCGCCCGGCCGCCGCCGGGCGCCCCCGCCCGGGGGGGGGGGGTGACCGGTGGGACCCCGGCGGCGCACACGGTCGCGCCCGGTTGACCCCATGGGCCCG
The DNA here is from genome assembly GCF_042741275.1 of Streptomyces sp. NPDC058964. Classification (NCBI taxonomy): domain Bacteria; kingdom Bacillati; phylum Actinomycetota; class Actinomycetes; order Kitasatosporales; family Streptomycetaceae; genus Streptomyces; species Streptomyces sp. NPDC058964. Next base: position 1,596 of record NZ_JBHYKH010000922.1, on the reverse strand, counting down.
GCGGGGTCGTCCCGCCGGGCCCCGTGGGGTCACCCGACGTTCAGTGCCGTGTCGTCGATGACGAAGGACGTCTGCAGGGTGGAGCCCTCGGTCCCGGTGAACTTGAGGGTGACGGTCTGGCCGGCGTAGCCCGCCAGGCTGAAGCTGCGCTGGGTGTAGCCGCTCGCCGCGTTCAGGTTCGAGTAGGTCGCCAGGGTGCCCAGGACGGTCCCGGAGCTGTTGAGGACCTGGACCTTGAGCGTGTCGTACGCGGTGCTCGTCGAGGTCTCCGCCGTGTCGACGTGCAGATGGAAGCTCAGGGCGGCGGTGGTGCAGGCGGACGGGATGGTCACCGCCTGGGAGAGGGTGTCCGTGGTGGCGGTGCCGTAGCCGTCCAGCCAGGCGTAGTACGAACCCGTACGGGCCGACTCACTGCTGGAATCGGTGATGACGCCGCTGCTGGCGCTCCAGGTGGTGTTGCCCGACTCGAAGCCGTTGTTGCCCAGCAGCTGGGCGGCGGTGCAGGTGCCGGAACCGCCGCCACCCCCGCCGCCGGTACCCGAACCCGCCAGCCACGCGGTGGCGTTGAGGGCGAGGGCCGCGTTGGTGGCGCCGGAGTCGTTCCAGCCGTCGTACAGGGTGTTGCCGGACTGGCCGGTGCCGTCGTCGATGGGCGAGCTGTCGCCCCAGAAGGCGACACGGCCGCTGCCGAAGGTGCTGGTGGCGAAGAAGGCACCGGTGTTGCCGGAGTAGCCGGTCCGGTAGAGCAGGCCCTTGACGGCCGAGTTGTCGGCGGGCCTGAGCGTGGCGGTGGTGCCGCTGGCGATCAGGCTCTTGGTGACGGTGCCGAAGGAGCCGTGCAGGACCGGGTCGGTGCTGTCGCTGATGGCCGACGGGTAGTCGGAGCCGATGCTCAGCGAGTCGATGGAGAAGCCGAACGGGTCGGTCGGGTCGACGCTGTTGTTCGTCATCAGGTCGTTCAGGATCTCGACCGCGTCGTAGCCGTCGTTGTTGCGGTCGGCGCCGGTGTGGTCCGAGATCATGAACAGGCCGCCGCCGTTCTTCACGAAGGTCATGATCGCCGTCTTCTCGGCGGTCGTGAACATCGTGTTCGGCTCGGGCAGGACCAGTGTGTCGAAGTTGGACAGGTCGGTCGTCGCCGAGCCGCCGTAGCTGAGGCCGGAGCCCGACGGCAGCGTCTTCAGGCTGTAGCTGCCGGTCTTCTGCAGGGCGATGCCCCAGGACGACAGGGCGCCGGTCCAGTCCGTCTCCGAGGACGGGGAGGAGTTCTGGCCGAGCGGGTCGGGCTGGCTGGTGGAGATGATCCAGTCGGCGTTGCCGGCCGTCTCGGCGTGGGCGTTGTCGAACAGGATGCGGTGGGTGGTGGCCGCGTGGGCGGGGGTGGCACTGGTGCCGACCTGGAGGGCGGCTCCCGTGACGAGCAGCCCGAATCCGGCCAGGGCAGTGGTGAGTCTGCGGCGGAATCTTGTGGATCCAAGCATCCGGCGAACCTCCGTGAGCGGTGGGGTAGAGGCGGTGCGGGCGCCAAGTCTGCGCGCGTAGAACCTGGTTGAGGGTTCTACACGCGTCGAACGGTTGAAAGGTACATGGCATGAC
>NZ_JBHYKH010000921.1:0-1700 GCF_042741275.1 Streptomyces sp. NPDC058964 | reverse complement strand
TCGGGATAGACCGCCGTGGTGAGGGGGGTTGCCCGCGGCTTGGGCATGTTGATCGCGCGGGGTTTGGTCGAAGCGGGAGCCAAGGTCTACGTCAGCTCCCGCAAGGCGGAAGCCTGCGAGGAGGCCGTGCGCGGGCTTGCCGGTCCCGGCCAGGCGGTTGCGCTGCCCGCCGACCTGTCGCGCGAGGAGGAGTGCCAGCGACTCGCCGCAGACATCGGCGAGCGGGAGGAGCGGCTGCACATCCTGGTGAACAACGCGGGCGCGACCTGGGGCGCGCCCCTGGACGAGTTCCCGGTCAGCGGCTGGGACAAGGTCATGAACCTCAACCTGCGCAGCCCCTTCCTACTCACCCAAGCCCTCCTGCCGAAGCTGCGCGCCGGGGGGTCGGCGGAAGACCCTGCGCGGATCATCAACGTCGGATCCATCGACGGGCTGCACGTCAGCCCCGTCTCGGCCTACTCCTACGCGGCCAGCAAGGCGGGCCTGCACCACCTGACCCGCGTGCTGGCCAAGGAGCTCGGGCCACAGGGCATCACGGTGAACGCCATCGCGCCCGGCCCCTTCGAGTCGAAGATGATGGCCGCGACCCTGGACACCATGGGCGAGGCGATCGCGGAGGCGGCTCCGCTGCGCCGGATCGGGCGCCCGGACGACATGGCGGGCGTCGCCGTCTATCTGGCCAGCCGTGCGGGCGCCTACGTCACCGGCGCCGTCATCCCCGTCGACGGCGGCCTCGGCACCACGGTATGACCGCCCGGCGAAAGCTCCCCTCCCCCTCGCACAAGCAACCCGGACCCGAGAAGAAGAGGACCATGGCCTCCCTCCTGCTCTCCCGCCGAGACCTCGACTTCCTGCTGCACGAGTGGCTCGACGTTGAATCCCTGACCGCACGCCCCCGCTTCGCCGACCACTCGCGCGAAACCTTCGACGCGGTACTGGACCTCAGCGAGACGATCGCCGCCCGGCACTTCGCCCCGCACAACAAGAAGAACGACACCCAGGAGCCGCGCTTCGACGGCGAGCGGGTGCACATCATCCCCGAAGTCAAAGAGGCCCTGAAGGTCTTTGCCAGCGCCGGGCTGATCGGCGGGGGCATGGACCACGAGGTGGGCGGCATGCAGTTGCCCAGCGTGGTGGCCAACGCCTGCTTCGCCTGGTTCCAGGCAGCCAACGTGGGAACGGCTGCCTACCCCTTCCTCACCATCGGCAACGCCAACCTGCTGCTGGCCCACGGCACCCCCGGGCAGATCGACACCTATGTCCGCCCGATGGTCGAGGGCCGCTTCTCCGGGACCATGTGCCTGTCGGAGCCACAGGCGGGCTCCTCGCTGGCTGATGTGCGCACCCGCGCGGTACAGGCCGACGACGGCACCTACCGCCTGTTCGGCAGCAAGATGTGGATCTCCGGTGGCGACCACGAACTGACGGAGAACATCGTCCACCTGGTCCTGGCCAGGATCCCCGGCGGCCCGCCCGGGGTGAAGGGACTCTCTCTTCATCGTCCCCAAGGTCCTGGTGGGGACCGACGGGACGCTCGGCGAGCGCAACGACGTCGCCCTGGCAGGCCTCAATCACAAGATGGGATATCGAGGGACGACGAACACGCTGCTGAACTTCGGTGAGGGCGCCTCCCGGCCCGGCGGGGCCCCCGGTGCCGTCGGCTTCCTGGTCGGGGAGCCCCACCGCGGACTGTCCTACAT
>NZ_JBHYKH010000920.1:0-1718 GCF_042741275.1 Streptomyces sp. NPDC058964 | reverse complement strand
GGTGGGTCACCCGGTGCCGTTTATGGCCGCGGGTGTCCCCCCGCCGGTCCACCAACACCAGCCGGTGCTTGGCACCGGCACCCACTGCCCGCTTCCGCAGTCGGGCGGCAAGCCGCGCCTGGTGACACTCCTCTCACGACGGGCCTGTCTCCTCAACGAGTTCAGCCATCAATCTCACAGTCAGACCCATGATCCGCCGATTACTGATGATCACCGCACGCGTTGAGGTCCTCACTACCTGACCATGATCGACCACCCAGGCTCGACGTCTCACCACCTGCCGTGCATGAGCTCGTTAGCTCCCGGACTCGTCGTTCGGTCCCGTGTGCCCGTCTTGATGGGGCCTCACTGGCGAGAGGGCCGACAGCGGGCGGGGGCACGGAACGACAGCTCGCCCCGCACCAGGGCCCGTGCGGGGCGGGTCAGTGTTCCTGGTCCGACTCGTGGCCGTTGGTCCGGGAGTTGAGGGATGGTGCGACGCGTCGGATATGCAAGGTGACTGTTCCCCACAGCCACAGCATGGCGAAGGGCAGCATGCCCACAGTGACTCCGACCGCGCTGCGTATGCGTGCATCAGCCTTTTCGGCGCAGTCGGCGGCAGTGGCAGGCAGAGGCCGCCATTCGTCTTGGGGGGTCTCGACGAAGGACGATTGACGGAACAGCGCAGGTGCCCCGCATGACAGGCCCTCAATGGTGCGCCGTCCCTCCAGTCCCTCGTGCGAGGCCGGGACAAAGGCCAGCCCCAGGGCCCACAGCAGACCGATTACCGCGAGACAGCCGGTCAAGCCCGTGGCCCGCTCGGCGAGCGTGCGTTGCTGCGGTATTCCCCCCATCGGCATCGCCGATCCACCCCCAGGTTCTCCAGTACGGTCGGTGCCCGGCACAAGTATCACACCGGACGGCCAGTTCTGACGTCCGTGGCGAAGTGTCGCCACCCGCTACGAGAAGACCGCGACCATCTCCCTGGCCGGACTCCACGTCGCGGGCGTCTTCCTCTGGTCAGCGCGGTGATCCAAACGTAACTGCCTGTGTCAACGACACGGCCGATCAGGAAAAGACGCCATCACAGCCCGCACATGACCAACCCTTACTAGGATTTGGGTGGGCCGGTGTCATGCTGTGGTGCTGAGCGGGCATGGATCTCAAAGTGGCAAGTACGCAAGTGCCTGTGCGGCTGAGTCGGGTGGGTACCCGGTCTGGCGTCAAGTCGGCGCTCCCGATGGCCGGCGGGCTGGTTGACGAGGCGTCTGGTGCTGTTGAGCGGAAGTACTGCCGGGTGCGGTGATCTTCCGCTTCGACGTGTGCCGTCCCGCCGCGGCTTGGTGGCGTGACGGAACTGCGGAGACGATGTGGGGGAGCGGTGGAAGGAAGGTCCGACGCGCGCGTCGAACTATCAAGGCACGTGTTTGACGGCGTGGAAAGGCTGGGATGGGAGTACATTCACCCGGCTCTTCGCCCCCACCCAGATCACGACAAACCACCGGTATGGCATGACCCTCCCATACCCGCATATCGAGGAGGTGCACTCCCCCCGCTCTTGGGATGTGTCTTCAGTGGGATGCTTGTTGCGGGAGCTCTATTCGCGGTATTGGGAAGCCTTTTTGTTGCTGCCGTGGCCTGGATCCCTGCCGGGATAATCCTCATCATGCGCGTCGCTCCCTATCTTGCACACAAGTGGAAGGCATCGGTTGCGAAGCAGGAACGGGAAGAACTCAGAT
>NZ_JBHYKH010000919.1:0-1720 GCF_042741275.1 Streptomyces sp. NPDC058964 | reverse complement strand
ACCCCGGACATCCAGGCCCGCCTCGACGCGGTCTTCCGCGAGCAGGAGTCGGCCCAGTTCGGCCCCGGCCGCTACGCCCTGCTGTTCAAGCCCGGCACCTATCACGGACTCAACGCCCAGCTCGGCTTCTACACCTCGATCGCGGGCCTCGGCCTGTCCCCCGACGACACGACCATCAACGGGGACGTGACGGTCGACGCGGGCTGGTTCAACGGCAACGCGACGCAGAACTTCTGGCGTTCGGCGGAGAACCTGGCACTGGTCCCCGCCGACGGCACCAACCGGTGGGCGGTGGCCCAGGCGGCCCCCTTCCGCCGGATGCACGTCCGCGGCGGCCTGAACCTCTCGCCCACCGGATACGGCTGGGCCAGCGGCGGCTACATCGCCGACAGCCGGATCGACGGCCAGGTCGGACCGTACTCGCAGCAGCAGTGGTACACCCGCGACAGCGTCATCGGCAGCTGGCTCAACGGCGTGTGGAACATGGTGTTCTCCGGCGTCGAGGGCGCCCCCGCGCAGAGCTTCCCGAACCCCCCGTACACCACACTCGACACCACCCCCGTCTCCCGCGAGAAGCCCTTCCTCCACATCGGCGACGGCGAGTTCCGTGTCTTCCTGCCGGAGAAGCGGACGAACGCGCGCGGGGTCACCTGGGGCAACGGGACACCGCGGGGTACGTCCCTGCCGCTGTCGCGGTTCTACGTCGCCAGGCCGGGCGTCAGCGCCGCCACACTCAACCAGGCGCTCGCCCAGGGACTCCACCTGCTGCTGACCCCGGGCATCTACCACGTGGACCGGCCGATCCAGGTCAACCGTGCGGGGACCGTGGTCCTCGGTCTGGGGTACGCGACCATCGTGCCCGACAACGGCGCCACCGCCCTGAGGGTGGCCGACGTGGACGGTGTACGGCTGGCCGGCTTCCTGATCGACGCCGGCCCGGTCAACTCCCCGACCCTGCTGGAGGTCGGGCCCGCCGGTGCGTCCCGGGACCACTCCGCCAACCCGACCACCGTGCAGGACGTGTTCGTCCGCATCGGCGGCGCGGGCGCGGGCCGGGCCACCACCAGCATGGTGATCAACAGCCGGCACACGATCGTCGACCACACCTGGGTGTGGCGCGCCGACCACGGCACCGGCGTGGGCTGGGAGACCAACCGGGCCGACTACGGCGTCGTCGTCAACGGCCACGACGTGCTGGCGACCGGCCTGTTCGTCGAGCACTTCAACAAGTACGACGTCCAGTGGTACGGCCAGCGGGGCCGCACCATCTTCTTCCAGAACGAGAAGGCCTACGACGCCCCGGACCAGGCCGCGATCCAGAACGGATCGGTCAAGGGCTACGCCGCCTACAAGGTCGGCAACGGCGTCACCACGCACGAGGGGTGGGGCCTGGGCAGCTACTGCTACTACAACGTCGACCCCGCCATCGTGCAGCACAGCGGCTTCGCCGCGCCGAACCGGCCGGGGGTGCGGTTCCACGACCTGCTGGTCGTCTCCCTCGGCGGGAACGGGCAGTACGAGCACGTGATCAACGGGACCGGCTCGCCGACGTCGGGAACGTCGACGGTGCCGTCCACCGTGGTGTCGTACCCCTGACGACGCGTCGCGGTAGGGCCGCGGGGGGGGCAGTAATAGCCGCCGCCCGTACGGCGGGGCCCTACCCCTACGGGGCCCCGGGCGCCGCGGGTGGGGGGGCGTATACGGCGGGCACTGTGGGTTT
>NZ_JBHYKH010000918.1:0-1731 GCF_042741275.1 Streptomyces sp. NPDC058964 | reverse complement strand
ATTGCGGCGCAGCACAACACCAAGCAGCCGGGGGTCGATGTCACGCACATCAGTGGCCGTTCCGCCCAGGACCACGCGGGCGGACGAGGCATTGTCAGCGATGGAGTCGAAGACAGTAATCTCCCAGTTGTGGATGCGGGAGTCGATGATCTCCAGGCTGGGCGTCACGAAAGCGGTAGCTCGCAGGACATCGGCCACGGTCACTCCGGGCCCGCGGAGCGGCCGGTCGAGCACGAAAGCGAGTTCGGGCTCCACCCGGGGCGCCAGCAGGCTGTCGGCCGGGATCTCGGTGCCTTCAAGTAGGAACATGTCGTCGAGCAGGACGCCGTAGTCGGGTTCGGAAACTCCGAACTGCTCACGCATGACCGCAGCGGTCAGTCCCACCTTGTGTCCCCGCACCCGGGCGCCCCCGGCGACACGCGCTGAGATGACCGCGCGCTGTACCTCGTAAGCGGCTGGGACGTCGAGGCCGGTATAGGTCTGGGTCAGCGGATTGATGGGGCGGCGGTCCCGCTCGGCTTCGGCGAGCCGACGAGCGGCTTCCTGTAGCTGATTCTGATGCATGCTTGGAGTCTCTCCAGGGCTGTGAGCAGGAACAATGGAGACGGTCCGTCCTGTGGACCAGTGCTGCAGGCAGCCGCGGGTCGGCTCTGGCTCCTGGCGAAGGGCATTAGGCATCGGCCAGGTGCGGCCTGGAGGGAAGGCGCGTCGGCTGATGGCCAGACTGCAGCACCCCAGCCCATCGCGTTGCGGGCACCAGAGCCGGAGGACGCGATGGGGCCGTAAGCGCGGCCTCGCGCCGGCGGTCACGCCTGGAAGTTGGGTTCGGGTCGCCGGTGACCGCTGCACGAGCTCAGGACTCGCGTACGTCGAACTCCTCGTCACGAGTCTCGGGCAATTTCACTACGCAGACGAGACTGACCAGACACAGCATGCTCACATACACTCCCAGGACCAGTGGGGACTCCCAGAGAGTGGTCAGCCACGAGGCCACCAGCGGAGCGAAGCCGCCACCGATGGTATTGGCGAGGATGAAAGCGGCAGATGCTCCGGTGTAGCGCAACCTGGCGGGGAACAGTTCGGCCATGAAGGCTGCCATCGGCGAGAACGTCATGATCTGCAGGACCTGGCCGATAATGAACGCCACGGTGATCAGCCAGATGTTGCGAGTGCTCAGTGAGCCGAACATGGGGAGCGCCCAGACCACAGACCCTGCCATCCCGTAGACCATGACGGGTCTTCGGCCTACCCGATCGGCCCAGCGTGCGAATGGGACCATCACCAATGCCGCCACGACGGCACCCGCGCTGATCGCGGCCAGGACGGAACGCTGCGGAATGCCCAGTTCAGTGGGGGCGTACGACAGTGTGTAAACGATGGTGAGGTAATACAACGCGGAACCGCCGACCGCGGAGCCGATGGCCAGCATCAGCCGTCTCGGAGAGCGGCCCGCCGCGGCCCCGGTCCGAACAGCCCGGAACGCAGCCGCCGGGAACCGCACCAGGGGCAGTCCGCACGGTGCGGTCCGTAACCGGGCGCGGGGGGAACCGGGGGCAACGGAGGCGGCGCCGAGGGGACGGAGGGTGCGGACATGGGCGGCTCCCGACGCGCGAGGAGGAGAACGAACGACAATCCAGGCAAAACGTTACGTAAGTGATCGCTGTCGGACGGGGAACGACGCCCCCCGGGCGCGGTGGGGACGGGCCCGCCGTCGTGTTAGACCCAGGCCGG
>NZ_JBHYKH010000917.1:496-1734 GCF_042741275.1 Streptomyces sp. NPDC058964 | reverse complement strand
CTGCTGGAAGGCGCTCCGCCAGTCCGGGTTCACCCGCAGCGACGTCGTCGTCGGGGTGCGCCGCGGCCCCCCCCCCCCACATTCCCGGGTCGGTGGCGCGGCCCAGCGGCAGGGGGGGGGCGGGCTCTCGGGGCCCCGCCCTCTGGCCCGGGCCGGGCCGCCTAGCCCCTGGGGGTACACCCGGCCCGGACCCCGGCGCCGAACGGCCCGGCGGACTGCTGTACCGGTGCGGAGGCGTGGACTTCGTGCCGTTCCGGCAGGAGGTCGACGTGCCGGGCATGCGGACGACGTGCCGGGCATGCGGACAGGGGAACCGCCCGGACAAGGGCGCCCGGCGCGAACGCGGAGCCCGGTTCCGCGACAGCGAGGGAAACAGGCCGGGCATCGGCCGGCCGGAGCGCTGAGCGGCGCACGCCGGACTGCTCCATTCGAGTCGCCGCCCCCGTCTGCCGGGCGCACGATGAAGGGCAGGGGTACTTCGCGCCGCGGGCCGGACGCGAGCCCGCGCGGCCGCCACGAGGAGGGCAAGCCATGACCGTCGCCCCTGCGCGCGGGAGGTCCCGGAGTCCGGTCGCGCTCCCGCCGGGCGGGGTCGAATCGGAGAACCATCCGTGGAAGATACGTCTGGTCGAGCATCCCGAGCGCTTCGAGTCCTCCTTCTTCCGTGCGGCGAAGCGGACCGCCCAGCAGATCCTGAGTGACGTCGGCGACGAGGACCTGCCCTACGGGCCCCGGCCGGTCTCCCCCGAGCACTGGGAGATGCACCACGGAGGCAGCCTCTGGGTCAGGGGACGGGGCGGCTGGCGGATGTTCCGGGCCCGGGTGGGCATCGAGTGGAGCATGCAGTTCTGCGCGGAACCGGTGAAGGTCGACCGGCTGCGGCGCGAGGCCGCGGAACTCGTCGAGGCGTTCCCGCTCACGCTGCCCGCGCTGCGGGACCTGGGGTACGAGGAGGCGGAGGAACTGCTGCGCACCCCGGTCAAGGACGCCGACGGCGTAGAGGCGTGGACCGACTCGCTGTTCAACGCGTGCGTACCGATGAGCCGGGGCAACCACCAGGGGCTCCTGCCCAAGGTGCCCGGCGAGCACCACTATCCCTGGCCGGTCAAGGGCGCCGACTTCGTCCGGTACGACGACTTCCAGCTGTGGGTGACCCTGCCCGACGGCACGCACGGTGCCGTCGCCCCGGTGGACCGGGGGGGCTCCGGCTACACACACGAGCGCCAGGCGTGCGTGCC
>NZ_JBHYKH010000917.1:0-486 GCF_042741275.1 Streptomyces sp. NPDC058964 | reverse complement strand
GCGGGGTGTCTCTGTGGACTCTCATGGGGCGCTCACCCAGATTGATTTGTGGGTGCCCCCGGCCCCGCGGCCCTCCCGGGCCACCCCGCCCCGGTGGACCGGCGGGGCTCCGGCGACGGACACGTGCGGCTGGCGTTCGTGCCCGAGGGCAGCGCGGCGGCCGGGGCGCTGGCCGAGGCTCAGGACCGTGGCCTGATGGCGGTCCTCCCACCCAACAGCTCGGCCGCCCTGCAGGCCTTCTCGGCTCAGATCGCCCCCGGGAGCCGCACCGCCGCCGGCCCGGCGGCCGGTCACGGGGCACGCCGGGGCGGTACGCGCCGGCGGGGGACCGGCTCTCCGCGTAGCGCACGCACCCCGCCGCGCTCCTGAATCCACCGCCTTCGCTCTGTCACCCCGGGCCACGTCGGCCCCGTCGGGCGGGCCCCGCGCCCCCGCGCCCCCGGGCGCACCGAGGCCCCGGGGGTGTCTCCCCCCCCCCCCCCCCCC
>NZ_JBHYKH010000916.1:0-1747 GCF_042741275.1 Streptomyces sp. NPDC058964 | reverse complement strand
CCGCCCGGCCTGCGCCTCGAACAGCTCCGCGAGCGAACCCTCCGGCACCACTCCCTCGGCACCCCGACGGTCCTCCAGCAGCTCCCGCCGCTCCTCGGGCGTCACGAGGTCCAGCTCGCCGACCGGGAGGTCCGGACGGGCGAGCAGTTCGACCAGGGTCCGCAGGAACAGCCGCTGGTGGCCCTTGAGATCGTCGCGGCTGTAGAAGGCGGGGTCGGCGTCGAAGTCGACGCGCCAGCCACGTCCGTGGCCCCGGTCGTAGATGACCAGGGACAGGTGGTCGACCGGGCCGACGGAGAGGTTGTGCACCGTGGTGGGGTGTCCCGCGAAGAGCTGCTCGTGGTCGAAGAGCATGATGTTCAGCGCCGGGCCGAGGATGCTGTCGTCGCCGGCCCCGAGGCCGAGTTCGCGGCGCAGGTCCTCGTGGCGGAACCGCTGGTGCTTCAGGGCCGTGCGGACCTCCGGCCCGAGTGCGCGGACGGTCTCCTCCAGGGTGTCCTGCGGGCGCACGGCGACGCGGAGCGGGATCACGTTGGACGTCATGCCGACCGCTGCCTTGGTGGCCGGTGTGGTGCGGGCTCCCACGGGGAGCGAGAGGAGGACGTCGCTCTGACCGGTCGCCCGCCCGCAGTGGATCGCGACGGCGGCCATGACGAGGGTGGTCGGGTGGGCCCGCATCGCCCGGGCGGCCCCGCGCAGCGCGTCGACCTGGTCCTGGGGCAGGTAGCTGGTGCAGCGCAGGAACGGCTCCGTGGCACCGTCCGCGCCGCCGCCCTCCGGGCGCCCGTCGAGCCTGGTCGGCTCGGGCCGGTCGGTCAGCTTGCCGAGCCAGTACGCGCGGTCCTCCTGCCACGCTGCCGAGGCTCGGTACTCCTCGTCCGCCGCGTGGAGGTCGGGCAGGGAGCCGAGGCGGCTCTCGGCGTACTCGGTGCCTTCGACGAGAGCGGTGTAGACGTCGGCGAGCCGCTGGATGATCAGGCCCCTGGAGTGTCCGTCGATCACGATGTGGTGGTACCAGTGGCACAGGATGAACCGGTCGTCCGCGGCCTTGATGAGGGCCATGCGGTACAGCGGGCCCTTCTCCAGGTCGACCGGGCGGCCGAACTCGTCCCCGATCCAGGCCAGGGCGGCCTCGTCCGGGTCGCTCTCGGCGGAGACGTCGAGCATCACCAGCGAGGGTTCGGCCTGGGGGTCGATGAGCGCGTACCGGCCCTCGGGGTCCACGGAGCGCATCCGCAGCGCGTCGATGTCGCGCACCACCTGGCGCAGCGCGACGTCGAACAGCCGGGTGTGCACCGGGCCGTGGATCTCGACGTACTCGCCGATCTTGTATTTCTGCCGGGTCGGGTCCATCTGGTGGGCGAACCAGATGCCGGACTGGGCGGCGGACAGGGACCGACGCTGGACACGCGCTTCAGACACTACTTGTCACCCCGTAAAGATGTGGATATTGCGGCCGAGCGGAGAGCCGTCAGGACTGGGCCATCGCCTTGCGGAGGCTGCTCGGCCGCATGTCGGTCCAGTTCTCCTCGATGTGCGCGAGGCACTCCTGGCGCGGGGCCGGACCGTGCGCGGCCCGCCACCCCGCCGGAATCTCGGCGAAGGACGGCCAGAGGGAGTACTGCTCCTCGGAGTTGATCAGGACGACGTACAAGGCATCCGGGTCTTCGAACGGGTTGGTCATCGGGGCACCTTTCGTCGGAGTGTTGTCGCGGTCGCGGGGGGTTTGCGGGGTCACGGGGGAGGC
>NZ_JBHYKH010000915.1:0-1753 GCF_042741275.1 Streptomyces sp. NPDC058964 | reverse complement strand
CTGCTGTCGCTGTAGCCGTCGACGGACCCCGCCGCCGCGGCGGCGGGAGCGGCGCCGCAGCAGACGGCGGCCGGGCAGGAGTCGCCGCAGGGCGGCGCGCAGACCGCCGGGACGGGCACGGTGACCGGTGACGCGGCCCAGACCCAGTACGGGGTCGTGCAGGTCCGGCTGACCGTGAGCAACGGCAGGATCACCAAGGCCGAGGCGGTACAGGCCCCCAAGGGCGGGACGAGCGACCAGAAGACCGCGCTGTCCGTGCCGAAGCTCAACCAGGAGGCCGTCGCCGCGCAGAGCGCGCAGATCGACTCGGTGTCCGGGGCGACGTACACGAGCACGGGCTACAAGAAGTCGCTCCAGTCCGCGCTGGACAAGATGAAGGCGTCCGGCGGCTCGAAGGGTTCGGCGGGATCGTCGGGCTCGTCCTCCGGCTCGTCCGGCTCGTCCGGCTCGTCCGGATCATCGGGCTCGTCCTCCGGGTCGGGCGGGGCCGCGCAGGCCACCAAGACCGTGACCGGGCAGGTCGCGCAGACCCAGTACGGGCCGGTCCAGGTCCGGATCACCGTCAGCAACGGCAAGATCACCAAGGCCGAGGCGGTACAGGCCCCCAAGGGCGGGCTCAGCGACCAGAAGACCGCGCAGGCCGTGCCGAAGCTGAACCAGGAGGCGGTGGCGGCCGGGAACGCGAGCATCGACTCGGTCTCCGGGGCCACCTACACGAGCACCGGCTACAAGCAGTCCCTGCAGTCCGCTCTGGACCAGGCCGGTGGCTGAGGCAGTGGCGGAGTCCGCAGAAGCTCCCGCCGCGGTGCGTCGGGCGGAGGAGGTCATGGGGACTGTCTTCTCCTTCGACGTCCGCGGCGGGGAACCGCGTGCCGTGCGGGCCGCCCTCGACGACGCGGTCACCGGACTGCACCGTGTCGACGAGGTGTTCAGCACCTATCGCGAGGACAGTCAGGTCTCCCGGCTCGCCCGTGGTGAGCTCACCGTGGCCGAGTGCGATCCGGAGGTCGCCGAGGTGCTGGAGCTGGGCGCCGAGGCGGAGCGGGTGAGCGACGGCTGGTTCAGCATGAGGTACCGGGGCCGGCTCGATCCGACCGGGATCGTGAAGGGCTGGGCCGCCGAGCGGGCCGCGCGGAGGATCGCGGAGGTCGGCGTGAGCGGCGTCAGCGTGAACGGCGGCGGGGACGTCCAGATGTTCGGGGCACCCGAGCCGCACCGGCCGTGGCGGGTGGGCGTGGCGGATCCCCTGCGGCCGGGCGGGCTGGCGGCGGTTATCTCGTCCGGCGGAGTCGAGGAGCTGTCGGTGGCCACGTCCGGCACGGCCGAACGCGGGGCGCACATCGTGGATCCGCGGACCGGGAAGTCGGCGGTCACGGACCTTGTCGCGGTGACCGTGGTCGGCCCCTGTCTGACCTGGGTGGACTGCTGGGCGACGGCGGCGTTCGCGATGGGGTCGCGGGCGGGGCTGGCTTGGCTGGAGTCGCTGCCCGGGGTCGAGGCGTTGCTGATCACGGCGGGCGATGAGGTGCGGTGCACCGGGGGGTTGGCCGCGAGGCTGGGCTGAAGCGGTGCGGGCCGGGGGTGAGCCGCGCAACCCTGCGCTGACGGGGTGCCTCCCCCAGGCTCTCAGACCTCGTTCGGGCAGGGGACCCCATCGCCCACCCGTGCCGCTCCGAGCGGCACGACCGCCCCCCCCAACGCCGGGTCGCCGCGCGGCGGTCGCAGGCCGGGCCGGGCCCGGGCGCGGGGCGGG
>NZ_JBHYKH010000914.1:0-1768 GCF_042741275.1 Streptomyces sp. NPDC058964 | reverse complement strand
GTGGGCGCGCTGCGTGGTCTCGGGGGGGTTTATGGCGTCCACCCCCCCTGGGGGCTCCAGGGCCGCTCTATGGTGTCCGGGTGACGAAGTATGCGGCGCTGCTGCGCGGGATCAACGTGGGTGGCAGCAAGAAGCTGCCGATGGCCGAGCTGCGGCAGCTGATGGAGGGTCTCGGCCACGACGGGGTGCGCACCTATCTGCAGAGCGGCCAGGCCGTCTTCGCCACCGGCCGCGGCGACGAGGACTCCCTGGCCGAGGAACTCGCGAAGGCCGTCGAGGCGCGTTTCGGATTCACCGTCGACGTGATCGTGCGCGACCACGCCTACCTGAGGGCGGTGGCCGACTCCTGCCCCTTCCCCGCCGCCGAACTGGAGGCCAGGCAACTCCACGTCACCTACTTCTCCGCGCCCGTCACCGCGGACCGCTTCGCCGGGATCGACCCGGCCGCCCATCTCCCCGAGGCGTTCCGCCTCGGCGACCGCGCGCTGTATCTGTACGCCCCGGAGGGCCTGGGCCGCTCCAGGCTCGCCGAGGCCCTGTCCCGGCCGCGGGTCGGCAAGGGGCTGATCGCCACGACCCGGAACTGGAACACGGTCCTCAAGCTGGTGGAGCTCACCGCCGGGGGAGAGTGACCGTGCGCAGGCCCAGGAAGGGCGCCAGGGAGAGGATCTGCCGGGGCACGGCGAGCCGTGGGTCCTCGTGGAGGCGCCGGTACTCCTCCGTCGTGCCGGCCGCGGCCACGGCGTCGATCAGGGCGAAGTCGTCCTCCGTCAGCGACGCGTAGCTCTCCGGGCCCGCGAGCCCCCAGCCGTCCCAGGGCAGCGGCTCCGTGCCATTGAGGGCCGCGAGGTCCAGGACGACGGAGTTGAACACGAGCCACATGCCCCGCAGTCCCGGAACGGCCCATACCCCGAAGGTCTCCGGATCGGCCTTGCCGGACCGGCAGGCCCGCCATGCCTGCCCCGCCACCACGAACCGGTCCCGGGGCACGTCCAGCGGGTCGAAGGGCACGTCGTAGAAGTCGGCGGACACCTGCGGGTCCACCAACCGCCAGCTCCCGTCGGGCAGTTGGTACTCGGTCACCCAGTGGTCGTCGTGGAAGCCGGCCACGAAGAAGGTGCTGTAGCCGCCCCGGAGGCGGGCCGGCGTCCCGGTCGCCCGCAGCAGCGAGCACAGCAGCAGCGCGTAGTCCCGGCAGGTGCCGACGAACTGCTCGTCCCACGAACGCTTCTCGGTGAGCGCAGCGTCCTTGCGCCCGCGCAGGATGCGCAGGATCTCGGTGACGTACCGGGACTCGCCGTCGTGGTGCAGCCGCTCCTCGGGGATGGCGTACCCGACCCGTTCGCCCTCCAGCCGGTGCAGGACCAGTCCGCGCACGACGGCGGTGAGCCGCCCCGGGTCACGCGGCAGGTCCGCGACGTCCAGATCGCCCGGATCGCTGTACGGCGTCTGTTGCAGGTAGAAGTCGTCCATGCCCGCGACCCTCGACCCTGCCCCAGGGACAATGGCAACCCACCTGTGCCAGGCTCTTCCCGCCGCCGGGCCGGTGCCGGTCGCCGAGTTCGTACCGCCGGCGGACGACGCTGTCGCGTTTGTTCAAGAGACCTGAGCGCGCTCTCCCTAGCGTGAAGTGCATGACGTACGACGACATGCACCCGTACATGATCGAATGCGCCGCCGAGGCGGCGCGCGTGGCGCGTGGTGTCACCGCCGCGCAGCTCGACGACCGGACCCACTGCCCCGACTGGGACGTGCGCGCCCTGGTCAA
>NZ_JBHYKH010000913.1:0-1776 GCF_042741275.1 Streptomyces sp. NPDC058964 | reverse complement strand
GCGCGGAAGCGGGCGCGGGCGCGGCGGCAGCGGGCGCCGGGGTCGGCGCGGCGGCGGGCTCCGGAGCGGCGGGCTGAACGGGCTGGGCAGGCTGAACGGGCTGAACGGGCTGTTCGGGACCACCGCCGCCGGTGCCGCGCACGGCCGCCCTGGCCGCCGCGACGCCGCCGCCCGGCGGGACTGGCGGGCCACCGGCCGGTGCTCCGCCCATGTGCGCCTCGGGCCCGGGAACGTACCCCGCCGCGGGGGCGCCGCCGCCCCCGGAGAAGCCGACGCCCCGTTCGAGGCGGTCGAGGCGGGCCATCACCGAACGCTCGTCCCCGTACGCGGCGGGCAGCAGCACGCGCGCGCAGATCAGCTCGAGCTGGAGGCGGGGCGAGGTGGCACCGCGCATCTCGGTGAGCCCGTCGTTGACCAGGTCGGCGGCGCGGCTGAGCTCGGCGGCGCCGAAGACGCCGGCCTGGGCCTGCATGCGCTCGAGGACGTCGGCCGGGGCGTCGATGAGCCCCTTCTCGACAGCGTCCGGGACGGCGGCGAGGATCACGAGGTCCCGGAGCCGCTCCAGCAGGTCGGCGACGAACCGGCGGGGATCGTTCCCGCCCTCGATGACCCGGTCCACGACCTCGAAGGCCGCGGCCCCGTCCCCCGTGGCGAACGACTCGACCACGGAGTCCAGCAGCGACCCCTCGGTGTAGCCGAGAAGGGAGGTCGCCATGGCGTACGTCACACCGTCCGCCGCCGCACCGGCGAGCAGCTGGTCCATGACGGACATGGAGTCCCGCACGGAACCCGCGCCGGCCCGCACGACGAGCGGCAGCACTCCGTCCTCGACCGGGATGTTCTCCTTCTGGCACACCTCGCCGAGGTAGTCCCGGAGCGTGCCCGGCGGCACGAGCCGGAACGGGTAGTGGTGGGTGCGCGACCGGATGGTCCCGATGACCTTCTCGGGCTCGGTGGTGGCGAAGATGAACTTCAGGTGCTCCGGCGGCTCCTCGACGACCTTGAGCAGCGCGTTGAAGCCGGCCGACGTGACCATGTGGGCCTCGTCGATGATGTAGATCTTGTAGCGGCTGCTCGCGGGCCCGAAGAAGGCCTTCTCGCGCAGTTCACGGGCGTCGTCCACGCCACCGTGCGAGGCGGCGTCGATCTCGATCACGTCGATGGAGCCCGGACCGTTCCTGGCCAGGTCCCGGCAGGACTGGCACGCGCCGCACGGCGTCGGTGTCGGACCCTGCTCGCAGTTCAGGCACCGGGCCAGGATCCGGGCGCTGGTCGTCTTGCCACATCCACGCGGGCCGCTGAACAGGTACGCGTGATTGACCCGGTTGTTCCGCAGCGCCTGCTGCAACGGGTCCGTGACATGCTCCTGCCCGATGACCTCGGCGAAGGACTCCGGGCGATAGCGGCGGTACAGCGCGAGAGACGACACGCATACGAGGTTATAGGCGTCCACTGACAAGCGGCCGCGCCCGCAAACGCAAGCGCCCCCCACGCACCCGCCAGAGCCGACCTACCCTTGCTGCCTTCCGGCCCTGGGGGAGTTCAGTCAGATAGCGCCGCGTGAGGGGCTGCGCAAAGAGTACCCGATCCCGGCCAGCAGGAACGAGTTCGCGAGCACTCCCCTCGGTCATGTAATGTTTCCGGCGGAGGATTCGCCTAGAGGCCTAGGGCGCACGCTTGGAAAGCGTGTTGGGGGCAACCCCTCACGAGTTCGAATCTCGTATCCTCCGCCAGTGCCTCACCGGGCACGATGTCGAAGGGCCCCACCGTTCGCGG
>NZ_JBHYKH010000912.1:0-1786 GCF_042741275.1 Streptomyces sp. NPDC058964 | reverse complement strand
GTCGCCCGCCACCCCCAGCCCACGCGCGCCCCCCCCCCCGCCCGCCCCCCCCGGGCGCCGGCCACCGCGCCGTCGGGGCGCCGCAGCCACGCTCCCCCGCAGAGGGACGCCGCGGCGGCGGCGACACCGCACACCGTGGCGGACAGCAGCGGCGGGCCCAGCGGCCTCAACGCGGGAACCGCGAGGACGGCGAAGCCGGCCTCGCCCGACAGGGCTCAGACGGAGAAGGCGATCCCGGCAGCTGTCGGTGAAGGAGCCCGCGCCGAGGACGCAGGCGAAGGCGGCGGGCAGGGCACCGCGACCGGTGGCGTTCATGCCGGCGACGCCAGGGAGCCCGGCGGCCCGGTTTAAGGTCCACTTCCATGACGTCATCGGGGACCGATCCGGGCGGGCTCGCCGGCACCGCCGCGTGGGAGCTGCTGCTGCCGGCCGCGTCGGCGCCGGCCCGCACGCGGGGCCGCGCCCTCCAGGCGGCGCTGCGCGAGGCGATCCGCTCGGGGCGCCTGGCGCCGGGCACACGGCTGCCGTCGAGCCGCGACCTCGCGACCGACCTCGGGGTGTCGCGCGGCCTGGTCACCGAGGCGTACGAGCAGTTGACGGCCGAGGGCTATCTGCGCAGCGGCCGGGGCGCGGGCACCTGGGTGGGCGGCGGGGTACGGGCGCGCACGCCCCGTGCGCGTGACCTGGCCCCGCGCGCTCCCGGGGCGCGCGCCGACTTCATCCCCGGCACCCCGGACCTGTCGCTGTTCCCGCGCGCCGCCTGGGCGGCCGCCCAGCGCGGGGTACTGGCGGACCTGCCCCACCACGACCTCGGCTACCCCGACCCGCGCGGACTGCCCCGGCTGCGCACGGCGCTCGCGGAACTGCTGTCCCGCCGCCGGGGCGTGGCGGCGGACCCGGAGCGGATCGTGGTCGTCTCGGGTGTCGCACAGGCCACGACCCTGCTCGGATTCGTGCTCCACGCGCGCGGGATGGGCACGGTCGGCGTCGAGGACCCGGGGAGCCCGCAGCACTCCGCCCTGTACGCGGCGGCCGGCGTGCGCACCGTAGCGCTGCCCCTGGACGCCGAGGGCCTGGCCCCGGACCCGCTGCTCGCCTCGGGGGTGCGGGCCGTGGTGACGACGCCGGCCCACCAGTACCCCACCGGCATCGCGTACTCCGCGCGGCGGCGCACCGAGTTGCTCGACTGGGCCCGCTCGGCGGACGGGCTCGTCCTGGAGGACGACTACGACGGCGACTTCCGCTACGACCGCGCCCCCGTGGGGGCGCTGCAGGGGCTCGACCCCGAGCGTGTCGCCTACGCGGGCTCGGTCAGCAAGTCCCTCGCCCCGGGCCTGAGACTGGGCTGGCTGCTTGTGCCGGAGTGGCTGGCCGGCGACGTGGTCGAGCGCAAACGCACCATGGACCTCGGGCATCCCTCGCTGGACCAGGCGCTGTTCGCGCGGTTCCTGGAGCGCGGCGACTACGACCGGCAGCTGCGCCGCTGCCAGCGCGCGTACCGCGAGCGTCGCGACGCGCTGGTCGCCGCGCTGGCGGAGCGGTTTCCCGAGGCGAGGGTGTCGGGCATCGCCGCCGGCCTGCACGCGATCGCCGAACTCCCCGAACGCTACGGGCCCGAGGACCGCTTCCTGGAACGGATGGCCGTTGCGGGGGTCGCGGTGCGCCCGCTCAGCGCCTGCACGCACGCGCGTACCGGCGATTCCGGGGTGCGGCTGGTCCTGGGGTACGCGCATCTGTCTCCCGCGCGGATACGGGCGGGGGTCGACCTGATGGCCGAGGCGCTCGC
>NZ_JBHYKH010000911.1:0-1801 GCF_042741275.1 Streptomyces sp. NPDC058964 | reverse complement strand
TTCCCTTGAGTGGTGTTCCCTTTTTTTTTTACACTCCCCCGGGGCCGCGGGGGGGCGCCCCCCCGCCGGCCCCCCCCCACCCCCCGCGGGGGGGCGCGCCCCCCTTCGTACGTACGGGACCGTTACGAACGGCCCGCCGCGGCCGTACGCGGGACCGTCACGAGCGGCTCGGCGTACGGGACGCGGCGAACGGCCGTGCCACGAGCACGGCCGGACCGTCACCGTCCCAGAGCGGCCAGCTCCTTCGCGGCCTCGGTCAGGTCCTTCGCCGTGTCGATGGCCCGCCAGTACGCCCCCTGCGGGAGCGGGAAGCCCGCCAGCCGCCGCTCACGGGCGAGGTGCGGGAACGTGGTCCGTTCGTGGTCGCCACGCTCGGGAAGCAGGCCGGCGAAGTCCGGCGAGAACACGTAGACGCCCGCGTTGATCTCGAACGTCGACGGCGGGGCCTCGATGAAGTCCGTGATGTGGCCGAACCCGTCGGTCTTCACGGCACCCCACGGAATGCGCGGACGCGCCAGCGCGAGGGTGGCCACGGCGTCCCGCTCGGTGTGGAAGTCGGCCATCTCACGCAGCGAGAAGCGGGTCCAGATGTCGCCGTTGGTGGCGTACCAGGGCCGGTCCGGGTGAGGCAGGTGGGCGGCCGCGTACTTCAGGCCGCCGCCGCGGCCCAGGGGCTCCGTCTCGATGACGGTGTTGACGCGGACGGGCAGGTCGGCCGAGTCCAGCCACTTCTGGAGGACCTCGGCGAGGTGGCCGCAGGAGACCACCACGTCCGTCACGCCCTCCTCGGCGAGCCAGGCCAGCTGGTGACCGATGATCGGGGTGCCCGTGCCGGGGATCTCGACCATCGGCTTGGGCCGGTCGTCGGTGTAGGGACGCAGCCGGGAGCCCTGGCCACCGGCCAGGATGACGGCTTGAGTGGGGCGCGACGCGGCGCTCGGATGGGTCATGAGCGAACTGTACGTGGCGCCCCGCCGGTGGCTTTCGCCCGCAACCGGTACTTAACGAGCCGTTACCGGCCTCCCAACCGTCCCTTGCCCGGAAGCGGGCCGGAGAGACGGGCGGGAGCCGGGTTCGGGGGCGGTCAGCTGTGCGCGGCCAGCACGCCGGAGGCGAAGGAGGTGTCGCAGACGGGGCGGGCGTACGACTGGGCGCGCGAGGCGCCGTACACGCGGACCGCGGTGCGGCCGAGGGCACGGGCGATGGCGGCGCAGTGCTTGGCCAGCGACGGGTGGCCGTTGACCGCCTGCTGGAGGTGCGTGAGCACCTCGCCCGGGTTCTTCTCCTGCAGCTCGGTCATCAGCTGGTCGCGCAGCACGTCCTGCGGGGCGCGGGAGACGGCACCGGCCTTGGCGGACGACACCTCCGCCGAGGAGACGTCCGTGGCGGTGAGCACCGAGTTCCGGGGGCTCCCCGTCCAGTTGACCCGGGTGACCGCGAGGGTCCCGGAGAGCACCAGGACGACGGGCAGGACGAAGGCGAGGGTGCGGCCGACCCGGCGGGCAGGACCCCGGTGGCCGCGTCGCGTCTGTTGGGTGGTGGAGTGCTTCACGCGTGTGAGGTTAGCGCCCAGTAATGATTTGGCGACATTTGGTCACCGTTTCGAGGGACGAAGTCGTACTTCTTCCCGGGTGACGGGTTGACGCACGCTGATCGAAATGGGCCGACTTGCCGGGGTGTCCGGCGACAGCGAGAAGGGCCCCGCAGCAGCTTCCGTTCTAGTGGTCGTCGCAACACCCCAGTTCAAGGGGTGCGATGGACTTCGAGATCCGGAAGGATCGGCGGCCTCAGGGGCCGAGGA
>NZ_JBHYKH010000910.1:0-1804 GCF_042741275.1 Streptomyces sp. NPDC058964 | reverse complement strand
CTTTGGGGGGGGGGGGGGGTGGTATCAGGGCCGGGGGGGCGGGGGGCCCCGCTGTACGCGCGGGGGGCCCCGCCCACCCCCCGGGGGGGCGGCGGCCCTCCGTCGATCAGCCGACCGGGCGGACGTCAGTGGACGTCGCCCATGAGCTCCTTGACCTTCTTGCGGTACATCCACACCGCGACACCGGCGAGCACGGCGAGGACGGCCTGCAGGGCCACGATGCCCGTCTTGTTCAGGTCGACACCGGCGATGGAGAGCAGACCGGTGGTGGCGTCACCGGCGGTGACGGCCAGGAACCAGACACCCATCATCTGGGAGGCGTACTTCGCGGGCGCCATCTTCGTGGTGACCGACAGGCCGACCGGGGAGAGCAGCAGCTCACCGATGGTCTGCACGAAGTAGATGCCGACCAGCCACATCGCGGCCGCCTTGTGACCGCCGTCGGCGATCGCCAGCGGGGCGAGGAACAGGAAGAAGGAGGCGCCGATCAGGACCAGACCGCCCGCGAACTTCACCGCGGTGCTCGGCTCCTTGCCCCGGCGGGCCAGCGCCAGCCACATCCACGCGAAGACCGGCGCGAACGCCATGATCATGACCGGGTTGACCGACTGGTACCAGGAGACCGGGAAGTCCCAGCCGAAGACGGTGTTCTTCGCCGAGGAGTCGGCGAACAGGGACACCGTCGAGCCACCCTGGTCGTAGATCATCCAGAACACGGCCGCGGCGACGAAGAACCAGATGTAGGCGCTCATCTTGCCCTGCTCCGCGCGGTCCAGGTCCTTGTCGCGCTTGATGCGCGCGATGACGACGACCGGGATGAGCAGACCCGCGATGGTGATCGGGACGAGCAGCCAGTTCAGCGTGTAGACGCCGGAGACACCGACGACGGCGTAGAAGACGGCGGCGACGCCCGCCCACAGGGCGGCCTTGGTCTGGGTGGCCTTCTTCTCGGCGTCCGACAGCGGCGTCGGGACGATGTCCGAGCGCGAGCTCAGGTGGCGGGTGCCGAGCAGGAACTGGGCCAGACCCAGCGCCATGCCGAGCGCGGCGAGCGCGAAGCCCAGGTGCCAGTTGTAGTTCTCACCGACGGTGCCGATGACCAGGGGAGCGGCGAAGGCGCCCAGGTTGATGCCGATGTAGAAGAGGGTGAAGCCACCGTCACGGCGCGGGTCGTCCGGGCCGTCGTAGAGGTGACCGACCATCGTGGAGATGTTGGCCTTCAGCAGACCGGAGCCGATCGCGACCAGGCCCAGGCCGGCGAAGAAGGTGCCGGAGCTGGGCAGCGCCAGCGTGAGGTGGCCGAGCATGATGATCGTGCCCGCGACCGCCACCGTCTTGCGGGGGCCGAGGACGCGGTCCGCGAACCAGCCGCCGGGCAGGGCGAGCAGGTAGACGAGCGACAGGTACACGGAGTAGATCGCGGTCGCCGTGGCCGCGTTCATGTGCAGCCCGCCCGGGGCCACCAGGTACAGCGGGAGCAGGGCCTTCATGCCGTAGTAGGAGAAACGCTCCCACATCTCGGTCATGAAGAGGGTGGCCAGTCCGCGGGGGTGGCCGAAGAAGGTCTTCTCGGAACCGGGGGTGCCCGGGCGGACCGAGTCCTTCGTCAGGCTGGACGCCATGGTCGTTCCTTGCTGGTCGGGGCGTGCTGTTGGTGGGGGTCTCCCCTTGCTCGAGCGACGCCGAGAGCTTGGGGGAGTTGCGCGCCCGTGGGGGAGTGCGGCCGGCACCGGCGGGTCGGACCGTCCACCCCCACGCCCAGGGGGAGTCCGTCCCGGGTCGCGGGGCGGCGGACGGCGACCAC
>NZ_JBHYKH010000909.1:0-1805 GCF_042741275.1 Streptomyces sp. NPDC058964 | reverse complement strand
CTCCAGGCAGTACGGGCAGATCACCTGCCCGTGTTCGAGCTGTGCCGTGGCGGTGCTCATCGCCGCCCCCTTCCGCTTCGCCCGCGATCGCGTTCGGATGTCACGCCGCCCAGCCAGCCGCGTTTCCTGGCCCGCTCGCCGTCGGGCGTACCGGGACCGCCGCGCGGCCGTTCGGTGGGGGGAGGTGCCCCATCCGGTGCGGCGGACGTCCCGTCCCACCCGTTGGCTCCGCTCGGGCCGCCGAATCCGTCGGTTCCGGCGACGGCACGCTTGCGGGCGAGGGCCGCGTCGAACTGCCGGCGATGCGGCTCGAGCGGGTCGGGGCGGGCCGCGACCATGGCGGCCGGGTCGGGATCCGGCATCAGCAGCCCCAGGAGGTGGACGGGGCTCGGACGGTTCTCGGCCTTGGGCGCGAAGGCTCCGCCGAGGGTCTGGGCCAGCGACCGGTAGGCGTCGAGGTCCCCGGGAGGACCGTCGGGGTGACCCTGACGGCCGGCCACGAGCTGGTACATCAGCTGGGCGGTACTCCACAGGGCGTCCCTGGCGTCCACCTCGCCGACGCCGGCCCGTTGTTCGGGCGGGGCGTAGGGAGGGGCACCCCACGGAGTGCGCGGGGTGCCGACCCGCCCCATGGCCCCCAGGCCCCACAGCTGCACCCGTTCTCCGTCCCACCGGACGGCCGCGGGCACGATGCCCCGGTGCACCAGGTCGAGACTCTCCAGCAGACGGACACTGAGCACCAGATCGCGCTCGATGATCCGTTGATCGGTGGTGGAGATGCCGTGGGCGAGGCCGGTGGCCGGCTTCCCGCGCGGTTCGGCATAGATCAGGAACGGTTCGGACGCATCCATGTCGTAGCCGACGGGTAGCGGGAAGAGCCCCTGGTACGGGCCGCCGCCGAACGCGCGGTGGACCGTCAGGGCCGCGCCCACCTCGGTCTCCAGCGTCCGGTAGGCCTGGTTGTCGGACGCGTCGGCGGCCGACAACCTGACCTGAACGCCCTTCCAGGCATCGCCCAGCAACACCTCGCGGGCCAGCAGGGGCGGGCGAACGACCCGCCCGAGCTCGGGACCGAAGCGGGTGGGAACGCGGTGGCGTCTGCCACCCGGGGTGGTGAAACCGAGGTCGGGGGGCATCTCCGTGCCGGCGGTCGGCGGGCGGAAGTCCTGGCCGGCCGCGTCGCGTCCCGCGGCCCCTGCCGTCCACTCGCTCACGGGCGTTCCTCCTCGTGCCGGCGTCGGTTCTGGGTCGCCGGCCGTTCCTCGGCCCATTCGCGCAGACGGACCGATGTCACCACGCCGAGCCGCAACGGAACCAGTTTCAGCAGTCCGGCATAGCGGCCGGAGGAGGTCCGCACCGAACGGCTGCGTACCCCGGCGGACGCCATGGCCGGGGCCTCGTCGTCCTGCCGGGACCCGGCGCCCGGTCCGCCGTGCCCTTCCGCGCCCTTCCAGACCGCCTGTGGGGCGAACCTGATCCACTCCACCCTGGAGGGATCCCTGCTGAGGAGGGGCGACTGGTCCGGTGAGGTGAGGTCGACTATGCGTCGGCCCTGGGGATCCGGCTCGATCGCGTCGGCCACCCGCTGGTGCCCGATACCGAGCAGGTCCTCGGCGTTGCACCGCCGGTCCACCGACCGGGCGAACGGCGGCGGGGACACCACGCCGTGCGTGAAGAGGTGACGACGGGTCACCTCGAGCATCTGGCGCACCCGCTGCTCGACGTCGGTGAGCGCGTCGACCCCGGCCTGGCCGCGCGCGACCGCTCCCCAGTAAGGGGCGAGGGCCGTGACCAGCGTGTCGGTG
>NZ_JBHYKH010000908.1:0-1806 GCF_042741275.1 Streptomyces sp. NPDC058964 | reverse complement strand
GGGTTTTTTCCGTGGTGTCCATCTGACCAAAACCGCCGGGGAGAAGCGTCAGACCGCGGGCTCAACTCCGCGTACTCCTGCGGGATGACACGGACGGGTGGCAGCTCCCCCAGCCAGTAGGGGACGGGGTGCGCCCACGACGTGGGGCAGGACACCGGCCGTACGGTCAGCCGGCCCGGTGCACCACGGCGTCGCACAGCTCCACCAGCGCGGACTTCGCCTCGCACTCCCGCAGCGGGGCCAGTGCCGCCCGGGCTTCCCTGGCGTACCGGACGGTGTCCTTGCGCGCCTGTTCCAGCGCGGGGTGGGCGCGCAGCAGGCGCAGCGCCTCGGCGTGCCGGGCGTCGTCACTCAGGTCGGAGTCGAGCAGCTCGGACAGCGCGATGTCAGCGGCCCGCCCCCCCCGCGCCCCCCCCGCGCGCGCCCGGCGCCCCCGTTTTTGTGGTGAGGGCGGGGGGGCCGCAGGACGAGCGGCTCAAGCTCGCCGTCTTCACCCGGCTCGACTCGGTCGTCACCGGCGCCCACGCCATCCTCGCGACCAACACCTCCTCGATCCCGGTCGTCCAGCTCGCCGCGGCGACCGGCCGGCCCGGGCGTGTCCTCGGCGTCCACTTCTTCAACCCGGTGCCGGTGCTGCGACTGGTCGAACTCGTCCCGTCGCTGCTCACCTCGGCCGACACCACGGCACGGGCCGAGGCCTTCGTGGTCGGCACCCTGGGCAAGGAGGTCATCCGCACGCGGGACCGGGCCGGTTTCGTCGTCAACGCGCTGCTCGTTCCGTATCTCCTCGCCGCGATCCGCATGGTCGAGTCGGGTGTCGCGAGCGTCGAGGACATCGACCGCGGCATGGTCCTCGGCTGTGCGCATCCGCTCGGGCCACTGGCGCTGGCGGACCTGATCGGCCTGGACACCACACGCGCCATCGCCGAGTCGCTGTACGCCGAGTTCCGGGACGCCACGTACTCTCCGCCCCCTCTGCTGTCCCGGATGGTGGAGGCCGGGCTGGTGGGCCGCAAGTCGGGGCGGGGCTTCCACACGTACGCGGCGGAGCCACCGCGTGAGACGGCGGCGCGGGCGGAGCGGTCGTGAGGGACAATGGCGGCGGTGTACGACCGCCGGACGAGGGGAGTCGCAGGGTGCCCACCAAGGTGCGCACGGCAGACACGCGCGAGCGCATCCTGACCGCGGCGTGCGAGGCCATCGCCGAGATCGGCTTCGAGAAGATCCGGATGCGTATGGTCGCGGAGCGGGCCGGCGTGTCGACCGCGCTGCTGCACTACCACTTCGACACGCGCGAGAAGCTGTTCACCGAGGCGATGGCCCACTCCTTCGCCAACACCGCCGTCGACGTGGAACGCGACGCGGAGACGGTACCGGCGTCGGTCATCCTGGCCCGCATCCTGCGCAACCTGCTGCCGACCGACCCCGTGCTGCACCAGGACTGGCGGCTGTGGCAGGAACTGTGGGTCCGGGCGCTGCGCGACGAGTCGACCCGGCTCTTCGCCGTGGACCTGTACGCCGAGCTGCACGCGTGGGTGAGCGGTGCGGTGCGGCGGGGCATCGAGTCCGGCGAGTTCACCCCGACCGATGTGGACGACCTGGCCACGCTCGTGCTGTCCCTGAGCGACGGCTACGGCATCCGCCTGATGCTGCGCGATCCCAGCGTCACCCTGGACCAGGCGCTCGCGTCCGTCTGGCGACATGTCGCCGCCGAGCTCGGTCTGCCGGAGACGGTCCCGGCCGGGTGAGTGGGGCCCGGCCGGGACGACGGCACGTGGGCGCGGGGGGCGGGCGTTGGCCGGGGCC
>NZ_JBHYKH010000907.1:0-1810 GCF_042741275.1 Streptomyces sp. NPDC058964 | reverse complement strand
GAAAGTTCAATCTCACAGGTCGTCAGCACGGCCAGCACGACGATCACGACGCCGCCGACGAGCGGAACGAGGGAGCCGGTGACCATTCCGAGGCCGCAGACGGTGAACCCTGCCGACGCCATGGCGGTCCCCGTCCACCCGGCCACCGTGTGGCCCATGTCGTAGTCTCCGTGGGCGCTCATCGAATGCCTCCTGAGGAAATGGGATGCTGGAGCGGATGCCGGGCGCCCCCGCGCACGGCAAATAGTTTAGCTCGCGAGATAAATTACTTAGATGCTAAGGGGATGGTGTGGGGCAGCGCAAGGGACGCCCTGCGGCGACGGCCGATCAGGCGCTGTACGCGATGGACCGGATGATCGCGACCGCGCAGTTCGGACAGCAGGACATCGCACGCCGACTCGGCCTCAACGTCACGGACCTCACGTGCCTGGGGTTCCTCATCGAAGCGGCTGCCGCCGGCGAATCCCTCGTGGCGGGCGACCTCGCCGAACGCGCCCGGCTGACCACCGGGGCGGTCACCGGCGTTCTCAACCGTCTGGAGAAGGCGGGCTACATCCGCCGCCGGCCCTCCCCGGACGACCGCCGCAAGGTCCACGTCGTCATGGAGGAGACGGCGCAGGAACGCATCCTCGAGGTCTACGGCCCCTTCTACCAGCGCCTGGGCGCCCTCTTCGCCGACTACAGCCCCGACGAGATCGCCGTCCTGGCCGACTGGTTCGCGCGCGCCAGGGCCCTGCTCCAGGACTCATTGGACGACATCCGCCGCGAGCTGACCGACCTTCCGCCCGTCAAACGCTGAGGCGGCGCCGGACGGGAACGGCCTTCCGTGGCGCTGCTCCAGGATCGCCGGATCCGCCGGCCTGCACGCAGCGCGGACCACAAGGTGCGGGCGGGGCGCACTGTCGGAGCCGGGTGACAGCATCCGCCTCATGGATCTTGCCACCGTTTTCGCGGACCTCGACCGGGTTGCCTGGCCGGAGCTGCACCATGCCTATGGTCCCGCCGACGATCTGCCCGATCTGCTGCGCGCGGTGACAGCCTCGGACGAGGAGACCGCGGCGGAGGCGGAGCAGGAGCTGTGGAGCGGCATCGTGCACCAGGGCACGGTGTACGGGGCCACGGCGGCGGCCGTGCCCTTTCTGGCCCGCTTGGCGGCGGCGGGGGTGCGCCGTGGGAACCTGCTCGGCATGTTGGGCGCCATCGCCGAGAGCGGGGACGAGCACCGCCTGGACCAACCGGGTGCGGCGCGTGCGGCCGTCGTCGCACACCTGCCGCTGATGCTGCCCCTGCTGTCGGATTCCGACGCCGAGGTACGCCAGTGCGCGGCCTGGGCGGTGGCCCGGTGCGGGCAGACGGCCGGCCCGGACGGCCGGACGGCGTTGCGGCGGCGCTGGGCCGAGGTCGCCACCCTGCTCGGACCCGCCGCACGGCCGGTCACCCCCCGCCTGCTGCCGATGCTCGACCGACCGGACACGGCCGCGGCCGCCGCGCGCGCACTGGTGGCCGCACACCCGGGCAGCGACCGCCCCGCAGGTATCACGCTCACCAGCCTCGTCGACCGTGTCCTCCCGGCCGCCGCGCCGGGCGCGTCCCTGAATTCCGCGCTGGCCGCGCTGGAGGCCCTCGCCGCCCTCGGCGCCGGCGCGTTCACCCCCGGCCAACCCCGCCGCGTACAGCTGCTCGCCGACGGAGAGCGTCGCATCGTGGGCTCGGGCATCCAGACCGGGATCATTCACAACGACACTGAAATGCGCGCCGCCGCCCGGGGGGGTCTGTGGGACCGGGATCGCTGAGCCGGCCCGATGCGGGC
>NZ_JBHYKH010000906.1:0-1835 GCF_042741275.1 Streptomyces sp. NPDC058964 | reverse complement strand
CTCGAGGAGGGACCGTGTCTGCTCCGGCGGGCTGGCGACACCGCAAAGGTTGTTGAGGATGGCCTGATACCGCTCGGACTCGGATGGTTTCTCCCGGTAGATCGCGCCTTCGTACTGCTCGAGGTAGACCATGTCGGGCAGGTACTCCGAGGCGAAGAACCGCATGTGCACGATGGGGTGCCCGATCGCTCCGGCCGCTCCCACCGTCAGCGGGGCGATCTGGAGGTGGAGCTGGTAGCGCAGCTCGTCGTGCAGGGCCAGGAGGTGCTTGATCTGCCGGTACATGGTCCCGGGGGTGCCCACCTGGCGGCGGAAGACCTCGGAGTCCATGACGGCGAGCAGAACCGGCGGGGTGGTGGCTCGGCGCAGCATATCGATCCGCTGGGTGCGCAAGGCGACCCTCTCGGAAACCTGTTGTGCCGACCAAGTCGGGTGGACGGCCCGGACGACGATCTTTGCGTACTCTTCGGTCTGCAGCCACCCGGGGACCAGCTGCGGCTCGTAGGAGATGATGCGGCGGGCCGCCGGTTCCATGGCCAGCAGGGGGCGCAGGGCGACTGGCGCCGTCTGGCTGTGTGCCTGCCATGCCTCCGGCTTGGCGGCCTCGTGGACCAGGGCGGCAACCCTTCGGCGTTCCGCGTCCTCGGTCACTCCGTAGAGGTCGAGGAGGCGCTCAACCTCTGTCGGCTTCAGCGTGGCAAGGCCGTTCTCCATACGGCTGATCGTCGAGTCGGAGGCGTCGATGCAGCGGGCAGCCTGCCGCGGTGCCAGCCCGGCGTGGTCACGGCAGCGCCGCAGGTGCCCGGCAAGGGCCTTGCGGTGGGCGGCCGCTCCCCACTCGGGCCGGTGGGGAAATCCGAGGATGGAAGGCGCCTGGTGTTCGGCTGCCATGCCGGGAACTCCTATCGAACAGTCCGGAGATCCCGATTATGGCAGCCGCCGTCCTGCCGCGTCAGGAAATGGCCAGGGCGCTACGCGCCGCTACGCCAGGGTGAAATCGAACTCGCCGTCTTTGACGCCTTCCACGAATGCCTCGATCTCCTGGCGTGTGCATACCAGAGCGGGCCCGTCGGGGAACCGGGAATTGCGTACCGCTACCTCCCCGCCGGCCAGGACGGCCACCTCCACGCAGTTTCCGTTGCCACCGCTGCGACTGCTCTTGTGCCATGCCGCTCCCTCGATGCCGCTCGCCTGTGCGCCGTTCTCCACTCTCTGCATGCCTCGGCACCTTTCTTCACTGCACGACCGCCACCCGTCCACAGCCGTACTCGATCATGTTTGCGATTCTTTCGGCTCTGCAATTGCAGTACCGCGCTTGCAGGAACGAGCAGCAAGCGGGAATAGTGACGGTCAAGACGGCATGCCGTGCATCAGCACGCCACCTGCTCCGGGGGACGGACAATGACGCTGCGTCGCAACGACTTCCAGCCACTGATCGCACCGGCTGGGCGCGCGGAGCGCGGCCTGAATCTGTTCCTCGGCGAGCCCGTTGCCGCCACACCCAATCTGGCCGTTCGCACCGGTCTGGGCAGCACCCGTTTCGCGGCTCACCGGATCCCCGTGACGACGGCTTGCTGCTATGAGGCACGGCAGTTCACGCGTCGGGCGCTGACGGACTGGAAGCTGCACAGCATCTGCGACGACACCGTGCAGATCGTGTCGGAACTCGTTGCCAACGCTGTGCGCCACGGTCAACCCCACCGGGGAAGACGCTCCCCGGACAAGCCCGCGGTGTGGCTGGCCCTCGCTCTTCGCCCGCAGACCCTAGTGTGCGTAGTTCGGGACCCGGGGCGCGCGCGCCCGCGTCTGGCTGCTCCTCCTCTGCTCGCCGAGCG
>NZ_JBHYKH010000905.1:0-1835 GCF_042741275.1 Streptomyces sp. NPDC058964 | reverse complement strand
CGCCCAGGCTTTCCTCCAGCTCGGCCGGCCGGACCGGGCCCACGCACTGCTCACGGAGGAACTCTCCTCCCTCGCGCCCGGTCCCCGTGAACGCGGCGTCGCGCTGCGCCTATTGTCCGCCACCGAGGAACCCGAATGGCGTCTGCCCACCCTCTCGCGGGCCGCCACCGAACTGCGGCGCTCGGACGACCGCGTCGAACTCGCCCGCGTCCTGAGCGACTTCGCCCACACGCTCGACACCCTCGGTGAACTCAGCACCGCGGATGTCTTCCGCCGCCGTGCCGCAGGCCTGTCGGCGGCCTAGAGGGCGTTTGAAGTGGGCGGATGGCCCTTTACCTCCGAGTCGCTTCCTCGCCAGTGGTGCCGGAATGAGAGGTCCCCGGCGGTCTCGTCGCGTGCCTTCGCCGCACGGGTGCGAGAAGTGGTGGGGCTGGCTTCTCCCAAGGAGATGATCCTGTCCAACCAGCGCAAGTACTACCCGGGCATCGCACCGGTCGCCGACGAGGAGACAGCATGAGCGCTCTCATCGAAGAGGACGAGATCGCACACGGGGCCGACCTCGTCTGGCTCGAGGACACCGGTGGACTCGACTACGTCCGCCAGAGCCCGGACCGGCTGCTGAACCGGCGGGGCAAGCCCCCGTACCACCGGGACGGCCGCATGGTCGGACACGCCCTGCTGGGGCCGGAGGCCAAGCCCTTGCGCACGTCGGGCGCCTTCCGCCGACGCGTCTTCTGGCTGCTGCCGCACGACCGAGACTCTGACCCGAAGGGTCTGCACGCGACCGGCGCGCCCGCCGAGGCCGTGGACCCGCGCACGCTGGCGCCCGGTGGCAAGGGGCGCAAGACCGAGCGGTCCGAGGGCGGTCCGCCCTCGGCGACGGCACGGGAGCCGGGAAACACGCCGCCGCTGTAGTCGTCTCGTGCGCGGGCGCCGGGGGGTTCGCCGGACGGAAGGCGTAAGGACGTTATGGAAGAACCGTCTACCCGGTATATTCCTCGGTGTGGCAGTCCGGGCTTCAACGGGGGGACATGGCAGGGGCGCGCTCAAGGGCAGAACGGCTCTGGTCACCGGTGCCAGTCGCGGCATCGGCAGGAGCATCGCGCTCAGACTGGCGAGCGAAGGCGCCCTGGTCGCCGCTCACTACCGCCGTGACGAGACCGGGGTCGCCGAGACGCTCGCGGCGATCACGGACAGCGGCGGACGAGCCTTCGGTCTGTGCGCCGAGCTGGGTGTCCCGGGGGACGCCCAGACGCTCTACGCCCGCTTCGACGCGAAACTGGCCGAACACGGAGCGGCCCAGGGCCTCGACATCCTGGTGAACAACGCCGGAACGAGCGGGTCCGCGCGCATCGACGACGTGACACCCGAACTTTTCGACCGCTTGTTCAGCGTGAACACCCGGTCCCTGCTGTTCGTCGCCCAGATGGGGCTCAGGCGGATGCGCGAGGGCGGCCGCATCATCAACATCTCGTCAGTGGCCACCCGGATCGCCTACCCGGAGTCTGTCGTCTACTCGATGAGCAAGGGCGCGGTGGACACCTTCACGCTCGCTCTGGCCAAGGAAGTCGGTGAACGCGGCATCACCGTCAACGCGGTGGCTCCCGGCTTCGTCGAGACGGACATGAACCTCGCCAAGCGAAGCACTCCCAAGGCGGCGGCACAGCTTGCCTCATGGTCCGTCTTCAACCGGCTCGGCAGGCCCGGGGACATCGCCGAGATCGTGTCCTTCCTCGCGTCCGACGCCTCGGGGTGGATCACGGGCCAGTGCATCGACGCCTCTGGAGGCTCCCGGCTGTGACGCGGTCTTGGGTGTCCGGTCGAAAGACGGGGCC
>NZ_JBHYKH010000904.1:0-1841 GCF_042741275.1 Streptomyces sp. NPDC058964 | reverse complement strand
CGGCGCCGGGCGCCGCCGCTCACCTCGACCAGCGGCGGCGCGTCGGGGCCGGCCACACTCGTCCAGCCCTCGGCCACCCGGCTCGCGGCCAGGTCGTACGAGGGGGGCAGCGCCGCGGGCACCGCGGTGCGGCGCAACTGGCCGTGCAGCCGGGTGTCGAGGTACGCCGAGCCCAGCAGGAAGTGCAGGATCCGCTCGTCGATCCGGAGCCTCGACGTCGTCAGCCGCGATTCGTCCTCCAGCTCGACGATCCGCCAGCGCCGCAGCGGGGCCACGGGCGTGACCGCGCTCCAGTGCGGTCCGTCCAGTGCGGCGAGGGCGAGCGACAGGGTTGGGTACGTCCGCCCCGGATCACCACTCGCGGCGGCGCAGCGGGCCGCGGTGGTCGGGTCCAGTTCCTGGGCGGCGGTGAGCAGGACGAGGTCACGCTCGAACGCAGTGAGGCCGAAGCAGGTGACGAGGGCGTCGAGGGGGGCGGTGCCGGGTCCGGCGGGCACGACGGCGGTGCCGTCGGTGTCCGTGCCGTCGGTGTCCGTGCCGTCTGCACCGTCGTCCCGTGTTCCGGCGGCGCGCGCCGCGTGGGCATCGACGCGGGCCAGAACGCGGCGGATCCCGGCGGTCAGCGTCGGGCTGCCGTCGTGCGCGTCCGTCGTGCCCGCCCGGTTCGTGCCCATGTCCTCACCCGCCCCCGTCGATTCGCTCATGCCGTCTCAGTTCTCCGTGCTCTCGCCGCCGCCGTCCGTCTTCCGGTGGGCGGGCTGTCTGGACCTGGGCGTCCGGGCCGGGGCCTTGCGGGTACGCGCGGGGGCCTTGGCCGCGGCCTTGGCGACCGCCTTCACGGGCGGCTCGGCCGGGGCGTCCTGCGACGCCTCGCCGGTCCGCGGCCCGGACCCCGGGGGGACCGGCGCCCCGGGCGCGCCGAACGGCAGCACGCGTACCTCGGACCGTTCCACCGGCTTCCCCGGAACGGGTGTCCCGCGTCCGTCGATGAGGACGAGGGCTGCCTGGTAGACCACGGAGAGCGCGTACGGCGTCTGGTGGAGCATCCCCCACAGCTTCGAGGTCTCGTCGACGTCCATCACGGTAGGTGTGAACCGCACCCGCTGCGCCGCCTGCGCCAGGTCGCTCCCGGACAGGTAAGGCCGTTCGCCGGCGAGTTCGATGATGTCCCTGGGCAGCACCGGTATCCCGTGCAGCGTGCGCACGACCGAGCCGATGAGGCGGTGGCCGACCATTTCGTTCTCGTCGCCGTAGGCGCTGATCAGGAAGTGCAGGTCGAGGGCGGTGGCGGGCCGCCGGATCAGTGTGCCGTCGGAGGCGCGGGTCGGCAGATCGCCGTTGCGCAGCGCGGTGTTGGGCGTGACCTGGTAGAGGAACACGGTGATGGTGGGCTCGGCCGGCGGATCGGCCGGCGGCTTGCGCGCCTCGACCTTGACGGCCATGTCGATGTCGGGCCGCAGATTTGCCTCGATCAGCAGGGCGAGGGCCTGGGTGACGTGGGCGATGGCAAGTGCGTTGCTCATGGCGTCGGTTCCTCGGGCCTTCCCGTCGTCCTCGTCGTCCTCGTCGTCCTCGTCGTCCTCGTCGTGCCCGCCGTGCCCGTCGTCCTCGTGCCGGCAGCCGTCACCGGCGCTCCCCCGCCAGGTACTCCGCGAGGCCCAGCGAGGCCACCGGCCGTTCCGCCGCACGCTGTCCGGGCCGGACGCCCGGCGGGGGAGCGCCGCCCGCCGTCACTTCCAGGCGCCCGATCTGCACCTGCACCACCTGCCCGGCCCCCCGCCCCGGCCGCCGGGCGGCCGCCTGCCGTACGGCGTTCCGCGCGGCCGCCGTGTCCGGCGCGC
>NZ_JBHYKH010000903.1:0-1843 GCF_042741275.1 Streptomyces sp. NPDC058964 | reverse complement strand
GCGGGGCCCGCTTTACCCACCCCAAACCCCCCCCGCGCGCCGGGGCGGCGCCGCCCGCCCCCCCCCCCCCCGCTTCGCTACTCGTCGGCGGCGTCCGCATCACGACGGGCCGGAGGCCGCCGGGCAGGTCGGGGAGCTGGAAGGAGTACCGGCCAGGCATGTTGATGTGGTGCCGCACGAACGGCGAGAGGCGGGCCACGTCCTCGTCGCAGACGTCGAAGCCGTCCGCGCGCACCTGGTTCACCGCGGCGGCCGTGTACCGAGTGTTGAACAGGACGAGGGCGTTCAGGACGTACCCCAGTGCCCCGATCCGGTCTTCCATGCCGACGTGGTAGCGCTGGTAAGGCTGCCCGTGCCTGCCGTGGAAGATCTTCCGGGCCAGGGAACGGCGAACCTCCTGGAGGTTGGCCTGATTCTTGATCTGCCTGCGGTAGCCGGGCTCGTCGGCCAGGCGCAGGATGTGCAGGGTCTTCGCGATCCGCCCGTAGTGCGCGATCGCGTCGCCGAGCGGAGTGGGGCGGCCGTCGCGAGAGAGTATGCGGATGACGTCGTGCGCACGGACTGCGCCGGTGTGGATGGAGCCGAAAATCCGCAGGATGTCCTCCCAGTGGCGTTCGATACGGGCGAGGTCGACCCGGCCGCAGGCGGCGTCCTGGAAGGCGCGTAGTCGGCACTACGGTCCATGCGCCACATCTTCTGGTCCGGCAGATCGGCGAGCTGCGGCGCGTACGCGAACCCGGTCAGGGTGAGCAGGCCGAAGACGATGTCGCTGTAAGAAGCGGTGTCCGTGACGATCATCTCGGGGCGCTTGCCGCCCTCGCGGTCGTAGAGGACGTCCAGCACGTACAGCGAGTCGCGCGGAGTGCCGGCCACCACCTTCCCGCCCAGCCCCGCCGCCTGATCGTTGATCATGCACGCCCATGGCTTGCGCCACTGCCGCTACCGCGCACTGGCGAAGGTACACGTCCAGCACGTCCTCACTGCCGCTGGCGCCAACATCGTCCGCCTCAGTGAATGCTTCCGGCCCGGCACCACACCACCCAGGCCACCACGGCCGCTCACCCCGTTCCAGCGGATCTGCCAGAACACCCAACTTCCGCCTTGCAGTTGACCAAGCGAACATCACCAACAGCATCCATTCGGTGGTGACGGAGAGTCGTGAGAGTCGTTGAGATCCGCGTGAAGGACGTCAACGAGCTTGTGCAGATGGTGTTTTCAGGGTTGTCTCCGCTGGACGCCTCCCGGCGAGCCGTGATCGACGCGGTCCGCTACGTCAACCGGACCGGTGTCTCGACGGGGCAACGGTTGTGCCGCCGGGTCAGGGCTGAGCGGTCGCTGAGCTGTAGCGGACGGTGGCGAGTGCGGCACTCCAGGACACCACCTGGTCGAGCAGGGTGGTCAGCGAGGCTGCCTGGTGCTCCGCGGGTGTGAAGGTGGCGCCGAAATCGCGGAAGTCGGTGCGCAGGTTGAGGGTGACCTCGGCACCGACGTCGGCGAGCTGGAGGGCTCCGAGGACGGGCCGCAGCGCTTCGGCGGCGCGGACGCCGCCGTCGACGCCGTAGGAGATGATGCCGACGGCCTTGTTGTTCCATTCCGCGTAAACGCGGTCGAGTGCGTTCTTCAGGACGCCGGGGAAGGACCGGTTGTACTCGGGGGTGACGATCACGTAGCCGTCGTAGGCGGCAACGGTCTGCGCCCACTGCTGGGTGTAGGGCTGGGTGTAGCGGGCGGGGGCGCGCGGGGCGGGGGCGGCGGGAAGACGCCCGGGGAAGTAGGGGGGGGCGGGTATGAGCGACACAATCAAATTAAAAAAAAAAAAAACAACCCCCCACACAACAAAAAG
>NZ_JBHYKH010000902.1:0-1846 GCF_042741275.1 Streptomyces sp. NPDC058964 | reverse complement strand
AACCCCCCCCCCGCCGGGGGGGCCCCCCCGCCGCGGGGGCGCTCCCCCCCGGCGAGTCGGCAGGCTTCGCTCAGCCGACCAGGTTGTCGGCCAGTTCGTCGGAGAGGTTGGCCTCCGTGCCCGGGACGCCCAGGTCGGAGGCGCGCTTGTCGGCCATGGCCAGCAGACGGCGGATACGGCCCGCGACGGCGTCCTTGGTGAGCGGCGGGTCGGCGAGGGCGCCCAGCTCCTCCAGGGAGGCCTGCTTGTGCTCCATGCGCAGCCGGCCGGCGGCCGCGAGGTGCTCGGGCACGTCGTCGGCGAGGATCTCCAGGGCGCGCTGGACACGGGCACCGGCGGCGACGGCCGCGCGCGCCGAGCGGCGCAGGTTGGCGTCGTCGAAGTTGGCGAGCCGGTTGGCCGTGGCGCGGACCTCGCGGCGCATCCGGCGCTCCTCCCAGGCCAGCACGGACTCGTGCGCGCCGAGCCGGGTCAGCAGGGCTCCGATCGCGTCACCGTCACGGACGACCACCCGGTCCACTCCGCGCACCTCGCGGGCCTTCGCCGCGATCGACAGCCGGCGTGCGGCACCGACCAGGGCGAGCGCGGCCTCGGGACCGGGGCAGGTCACCTCCAGGGAGGAGGAGCGGCCGGGCTCGGTGAGCGAGCCGTGCGCCAGGAAAGCCCCGCGCCAGGCGGCCTCCGCGTCACAGGTGGCCCCGGAGACCACCTGCGGGGGCAGTCCCCGGATGGGGCGCCCACGACCGTCCACGAGCCCCGTCTGCCGGGCCAGCTGGTCGCCGCCCGCGACGACGCGCACGACGTACCGGGAGCCGCGGCGCAGTCCGCCGGGCGCCATCACGATCAGCTCGGAGCTGTGGCCGAAGATCTCCAGGATGTCCCGCTTGAGGCGCCGGGCCGCCATCGCGGTGTCCAGCTCCGCCTCGATCACGATGCGCCCGCTCACCAGGTGAAGGCCGCCGGCGAACCGGAGGATGGCGGAGACCTCCGCCTTCCTGCAGCAGGTCCGGGTGACGGGGAGCCGGGAGATCTCGTCCTTCACCGCTGCCGTCATCGCCATGGGCCGATCCTTCCATGCATCCGAAAAATACGGTCGTACGCGGCGGCCAACAGCTCCGGGTCGTGCCGGGGAGAACCGTCGGTCCGGGCCACCGTCGCCAGCTCGACCGCGGCACCGAACCGCTCGGCGGCCTCGGTGAGCGAGTCGCGGTCGGGCACGGCGGCCTCGTCGGCCAGCACCACGTCCAGGGCGAGTTTAGGGGCGTGTCGCCCCAAAACCTCCAAATGACGCTGCGGGGAGAAACCTTCGGTTTCTCCGGGCTGCGGGGCGAGGTTCAGTGAGAGCACCCGGCGCGCCTTCGTCTCGACGAGCGCGTCCAGCAGGTCGGGCACGAGCAGGTGCGGGATGACCGAGGAGAACCAGGAGCCGGGGCCGAGCACCACCCAGTCGGCGTCCAGGACGGCCTCGACCGCCTCGGGGACGGCCGGCGGGTCGTTCGGCACCAGGTGCACGGACTGCACCTCCCCCGGGGTGAGCGCCACGGTCGCCTGACCGCGCACGGTGTCCACCTCGTCGGGCCGCTCCGGGTCGTGCCCCTTCACCAGGGCCTGCAGCTCCAGCGGCACGGCGGACATGGGCAGCACCCGTCCGTGCGCGCCGAGCAGCTTGCCGACCAGGTCGAGGGCCTGGACGTGGTCACCGAGCTGCTCCCACAGGGCGACGATCAGCAGATTGCCGACCGCGTGTTCGTGCAGGTCGCCCTGGGACTGGAAGCGGTGCTGGATGACGCGGGCCCAGGTCTGGCCCCAGTCGTCGTCGCCGCACAGCGCGGCCAGCGCCTTGCGC
>NZ_JBHYKH010000901.1:0-1846 GCF_042741275.1 Streptomyces sp. NPDC058964 | reverse complement strand
GGTCTACTACGACGCGGGCCACCCGGGCTGGAATCCGGCCGCCCAGCAGGCGGCCCTGCTGCGACGGGCGGGCGCCGCGTCGTCCGACTCCTCCGACGGCATCTTCGGCAACGTCTCAACTTCCGCACCACGGCCGACGAGATCGCCTACGACCGGCAGGTCCTCGACGGGCTCGGCGGCTCCACCGGACTCGGCGCGTTGATCGACACCAGCCGCAACGGCAACGGCGCCCCGCCCGACGGCGCGTGGTGCGACCCGGCAGGCCGCCGGATCGGCCGCCCGCCCACCCTGCGCACCGGCGAGGCACGGATCGACGCCTACCTGTGGGTGAAGCTGCCGGGAGAGCCGGACGGCTGCAAGGGGGCGGCCGGGACGTTCACACCGTCCTACGCCTGCGAACTGGCGCGCTGAGCACGGGCGGGACGGCTGCCTCGGTCTACGAACCGGCGCGGCCGTTCTCCTCGTCGTACGAGGACGTTCCCTCGTCCAGCAGCGGCTCCTGCACCTTGAGGTGGGCGGGGGCGAACGCCCGCAGGGCGTGGTAGCCGGTGATGACGACCAGCGTGCCCAGGGCGATGCCGCTGAGGGAGAAGTTGGCGCCGAACTTCATGCTGACGTTGCCGACGCCGATGATGATGCCCGCGGCCGCCGGAACGAGGTTGAGCGGGTTGCGCAGGTCCACCCCGGCGTTGCTCCAGATCTGCGCGCCGAGCAGGCCGATCATGCCGTACAGGATGACGGTGATGCCGCCGAGGACGCCGCCCGGGATCGCCGCCACCACCGCGCCGAACTTGGGGCAGAGGCCGAAGAGCAGCGCGAAGCCGGCGGCGGCCCAGTAGGCGGCCGTCGAGTAGACGCGGGTCGCGGCCATCACGCCGATGTTCTCGGAGTACGTGGTGTTGGGCGGGCCGCCCACCGCGGTGGACAGCATCGACGCCACGCCGTCGGCCGAGATCGCGGTACCGAGCCGGTCGTCCAGCCGGTGGCCGGTCATCTCGCCGACCGCCTTGACGTGTCCGGCGTTCTCCGCGACGAGCGCGATGACGACGGGCAGGGCGACCAGGATCGCCGACCACTGGAAGGAGGGGCCGTGGAAGGACGGCAGCCCGATCCACTCGGCCTTGCCGACACCGGAGAAGTCGAGCCGCCAGTGGTCGGTGACCCTGCCGCTCGCGTCCACCGAGTGGATCTTCCCGAAGACCTGGTCGGAGGCCCAGGACAGGCCGTACCCGAAGACCAGCCCGAGGAAGATCGCGATGCGTGACCAGAAACCACGCAGACAGACGACGGCCAGACCGGTGAACAGCATGACCAGCAGGGCCGTCCACTGGTCCTGCGGCCAGTACGTGGACGCCGTCACCGGCGCGAGGTTGAAGCCGATCAGCATGACGACCGCGCCGGTGACGATCGGCGGCATCGTGACGTGGATGATCCGCGCCCCGAAGCGCTGCACGGCGAGACCGGCCAGGAACAGCGCGACACCGACCACGAAGACCGCGCCGGTCACCGTCGCGCTCGTGCCGCCCTGCGCCCTGATCACCGCGGCCACGCCCACGAACGAGAGCGAGCAGCCCAGGTAGCTGGGGATCCGGCCACGGGTCGCGAGCAGGAAGATCACGGTCGCGACGCCCGACATCATGATCGCGAGATTCGGGTCGAGACCCATCAGTACCGGGGCAACGACGGATGCTCCGAACATGGCGACCACATGCTGGGCGCCGAGCCCGACCGTGCGGGGCCAGGAGAGCCGCTCGTCGGGGCGTACCACCGCTCCGGGCGCGGGCGTGCGCCCGACGCCGGGCACCATCCAGCCCACCCCGAGAACCAAGCTGAGGGGTCCCTATCT
>NZ_JBHYKH010000900.1:0-1853 GCF_042741275.1 Streptomyces sp. NPDC058964 | reverse complement strand
CTGCTGCCGTGGTCCGCCCCCGCCGCTTTTCCCGGTGGGGCGCGGGGTTCGTGTGGGCCACCCCCCCCACAATTGTAATGTGGGCCGGGGCCCCCTGGGTACCGCCCCCCGCCCCCCCGTCCGCATGTGCCTGCACCCGCGACCCTGGCGTCGGAAGGGAAGCCCCGGTGCTGAACGCCGGGCAGCAAGACACCTGGAGAACCATGCGCGTCCTTGTAACCGGTGGTGCTGGATTCATCGGTTCGCAGTACGTCCGCCGACGGCTGGACTCGGATCCGTCGGCGCGGGTCACCGTCCTGGACAGACTCACCTACTCGGGGGTCGAGGAGAATCTGGCCCCGGTGGCGGGGCATCCGGGCTACGCCTTCCTCCACGGCGACATCTGTGACCCGGACGTCGTCGACCAGGCGATGGCGGGCCAGGACGCGGTGGTCCATTTCGCCGCCGAGTCGCATGTGGACCGGTCGATCGACGGGGCGGGTCCGTTCGTCCGCAGCAATGTGATGGGCACGCAGGTGCTCCTGGACGCGGCCCACCGACACGGTGTCGGCCGCTTCGTCCACGTCTCCACCGACGAGGTCTACGGCTCGATCGGCGAAGGCTCATGGACCGAGGGGTGGCCACTGGCGCCGAACTCCCCCTACTCCGCGTCGAAAGCGGGCTCCGACCTGCTGGCGCTCGCCTACCACCGCACCCACGGCCTGGACGTGGTGATCACCCGGTGCTCCAACAACTATGGGCCCTACCAGTTCCCCGAGAAGGTCATTCCGCTCTTCATCACCAACCTCATCGACGGGAAGACGGTCCCCCTCTACGGAGACGGCCGCAACATCCGCGACTGGGTGCACGTCTTTGACCACTGCCGGGGTATCGACCTGGTCCTGCACGGCGGCAGGGCCGGGGAGGTCTACAACATCGGCGGCGGGACCGAGCTGAGCAACCACAAGCTCACCGGACTGCTGCTGGACGCGGTCGGCGCGGGCTGGGACCGGGTCGAGTACGTGGCCGACCGCAAGGGCCACGACCTGCGCTATTCGCTGGACGACAGCAAGATCCGGGAGCACCTCGGCTATGTCCCGCAGGTGTCCTTCACGGAGGGCCTGGCGGCCACGGTCGCCTGGTACCGCGCACACCGCTCCTGGTGGGAGCCGCTCAAGAAGAGGGCCGAGCTGCGATGACCACGAGCTGGCTGGTGACCGGTGCACGCGGGCTCCTCGGCCAGGACGTGCTGGCCGAGCTCGCCGCCGATCCGGACGCCACGGTGACGGGACTGAGCCGGGACAGGCTCGACATCACCGACCCGGCAGCCGTCCGCGCCGCCGTCACCGGGCACCGAGTGGTCGTCAACTGTGCGGCGTGGACGGATGTCGACGGCGCCGAGGGGTCCGAGGCGGCGGCCACCGCCGTGAACGGCACCGGTGTCCGCCACCTCGCACACGCGTGTGCGGACGCCGGCGCCGTCCTGCTGCACATCTCCACCGACTACGTATTCCCGGGCGACGCTCGCCGCCCGTACCCGGAAGACGCGCCGACGGGGCCCGTCAATGCGTACGGTCGAAGCAAGCTGGCGGGGGAGCGGGCCGTCGTCGGACTGCTCCCGCACACCGGCTACATCGTGCGCACCGCCTGGCTCTACGGCGCGCACGGACCGAACTTCGTGGCCACCATGCTCGAACTCGCCGCCCGGCGCCAGACCTTGGACGTGGTGGCCGACCAGCACGGTCAGCCGACCTGGTCCCGGGCGCTCGCCCGGCAGCTGGCCGCCCTCGGCCGCGCCGCGCTGACCGGACGCGCACCGGCCGGCATTTACCACGGCACGGCGGCGGGCCGCACCACATGGTGCGGTCTGGCAC
>NZ_JBHYKH010000899.1:0-1857 GCF_042741275.1 Streptomyces sp. NPDC058964 | reverse complement strand
TACGGCACTTCTCCGAGGCGGGCCGCAAGACGAAGCGGCTCAGCGTCAGCCACGCCTTCCACTCCCCGCTGATGGAGCCGATGCTCGCCGAGTTCCGCCAGTTCGCACAGGTCCTGAACCCGATGCGGCCGGGCATCCCCATCGTGTCCACGCTGACCGGCCGCGAGGTGACGTACGAGGAGCTGGCCGACCCGGAGTACTGGGTACGGCACGTCCGCGAGGCGGTCCGCTTCGCCGACGCGGTCCGTACCCTCCAGGAACAGGGCGTCGCCACCTTCCTGGAGCTGGGTCCGGACGCCGTGCTCACGGCGATGGGCGCCGAGTCGGTGACCGACGGACGCCTGCTGCCCGCCCTGCGCCGGGGGCACGACGAGCCCGGCTCACTGGTCACCGCGGTCACCTCGCTGCACCTGCACGGTGTGCCGGTCGACTGGTCGGCGTGTCTCGGTCCGGACCGGGAAGCGGCCCCACTGCCCACCTACGCCTTCCAGCGCAGGCGTTACTGGCTCGACGCCCTGGACGACGGCCCGGCGGACCCGACCGCACTGGGCCTCTCGGACGCCGCGCACCCTCTGCTGGGCGCCGCGTTGACGGTCGCGGGCTCGGAACGGCTCGTACTCACGGGACGGCTCTCCGTGGGCACGCACCCGTGGCTGGCCGATCACGCCGTGGGCGGCACCGTCCTGCTGCCCGGCACGGGATTCGTCGAACTCGCCGTACGTGCGGCCGACCTGGCAGGGTGCGACACCGTCGAGGAACTCACGCTCCAGACCCCACTGACGCTGGACGGCACCGACACGGGCGTGGAGATCCAGCTCGTGGTCGAGGAGCCGGGGCCGGACGGCCGCCGCCCGCTGACCGTCCACTCCCGCACCGCCGACACGGACTGGGCCGTGCACGCCCAGGGCCTGCTGGCCCCGGCCACGGCCGCCCCGGCCGACGACGGCGGAGCCTGGCCGCCGGAGGACGCCGAGACGCTCGACGTCACCGACGCCTACGCGCGCATGGATGCCCGGGGATACGGCTACGGACCCGCGTTCCAGGGCCTGCGCGCGGCCTGGCGCCGGGGCGAGGAGCTGTACGCCGAGGTCGCCCTGCCCGACGGTGTGGATCCGGCCGGCTATGTCGTGCACCCGGCGCTCCTGGACGCCGCCCTGCACGTCATCGGCCTCGACGAGGACGGGGTCGGCCCCGAACTCCCCTTTGCCTGGACCGATGTGACGGTACGCGCGGTCGGGGCGACCGTGTTGCGCGTGCACGTCACCCCGGCCGCCTCCGGTGTCTCGCTGCACCTGACGGACCCGGCGGGCGCCACGGTCGCGACGGTCGGCCGACTCGTCCTCCGGCCCGCGGCTGACGAGGGCCGGTCGGCCCGCGCGGTACCGCTGTACCGGGTCGAGTGGGTCCCGGCGCAGGGGCCGTCGGTCGGCACCGCCGGATTCGAGGTGGTGTCCGGCGCCACGGTGTCCGAGGTCCTGACGGCCCTGCAGTCCTCGCTCTCGGGTGAGGCACGGCCGCTGGTGGTGACCCGGGGAGCGGTGTCCGTCGCCGCCGACCGGGGTCCGGACGATCTGGAGCAGGCGGCCGTGTGGGGCCTGGTGCGCGCCGCGCAGGCGGAACACCCGGGCCGGATCGTGCTGGTGGACGTCGCTGACGGCGCCCCTGTCCCGGACGTACTCCCGGACGGGGAGCCGGAGTTGGCGGTGCGCGGGAACGAGTGGCTCGCACCGCGCATGGTCAGGGAGACCGTCACGGCCGGCGACGGAGCGTGGTCCACGTCGGGGGCGGTCCTGGTGACCGGCGGCACCGGCGGCCTGGGCGCCCTGACGGCACGGCATCTGGTCGCCGAGCACGGGG
>NZ_JBHYKH010000898.1:0-1858 GCF_042741275.1 Streptomyces sp. NPDC058964 | reverse complement strand
GCCACGGCGACTTGGCCTTTGTGCCGTGAGAACCCGAACCCCGCCCACATCGGGCACGAGCCGACAGAATTCCCACCATGAACAGACCTGTGAAGCTCGGCATGGCGGGGACATGCACGGCACTGCTTGTCGTCGGTGGAATCGGTGTCCACAACGTCGTCCACGGGCTGACCGCCGGAGTGTCGCAGGACGGTCGGCCCGACGCGTCCGGCGGGGTCGACCCGTCCACACTGTCCAGCACACCTCCGTCGAACGCCGAGGCGGTCAAGCTGGCCCGAGCGTTTCTGGACAGCTGGTCCAGGCAGCACCTCGATGGTGCGGCGAGCGACTCCGACGCGCCGGACACGGCTGCGCAGGCGTTGCGGGACTACCGGGACGGCCTGCACCTGAAGACGTTGACGTTCGATCACGTTCTCCCGGCCGGTCCGTCGTCGGTGACGCCGGGCGCCACCAAGGTGACCTTCGACGTGAGGGCCGAGGTGGCGGGCGGCGAGTGGACCTACTCGAGCGCCGTGGCCGTAGTGCACGGTACGAATGGCGCGTCGGCGGTGCACTGGAACAACTCGGTGCTCTATCCGGGCCTCGGCGACGGTCAGTCGCTCACTGCGGGCAAGCTCCCTGCCGGCGCCGGACCGGTGAAGGTGGTGGCGAGCGACGGCAAGACGGACCTGTCCACGTTCTCCTCACTGCGGAACATCGCGACGACCATCCGCCAGAACACCAACCCCACGGGCGGCCGCGCGGGCACAGGGGTGGCGGTGGTCGACGGCGGCGGTAGCGGGGTCAAGACCTTGC
This sequence comes from Streptomyces sp. NPDC058964, assembly GCF_042741275.1. Lineage (NCBI taxonomy): Bacteria > Bacillati > Actinomycetota > Actinomycetes > Kitasatosporales > Streptomycetaceae > Streptomyces > Streptomyces sp. NPDC058964. The sequence continues at coordinate 1,063 of NZ_JBHYKH010000898.1, read as the reverse complement.
AGGTCTTCGCCAAGGGCCGGACCCCGGTCATCAGGACGACCATAGACGCCCGGCTTCAGTCGGTGGCCGAGCGCGCCGTGAAGAACCCTCGGCTCCAGGAGAAGCCGGCCGGAACAGTGGCACTCGACTGGCGGAACGGCCGTATCCTCGCGCTCGCGCACACGGGAGCGGACGGGGACATCGCGATCGACGGCATCAAGTCACCCGGCTCCACCATGAAGATCATCACCTCCGCGGCGCTGTTCGACCAGGCGGGCCTCACCGCGAACAGCCCCGCCCCCTGCACCGACTCCGTGATCGCCAACAGCCAGCTGTTCCACAACGACCCGGGCGTGAAGGCCAACCCCGGCTCCACCCTGGCCCAGGCGTTCACGGTGTCCTGCAACACGTCCTTCATCAAGGACGGCTTCCACCACCTCGTGCACGACGGGGACGCCTCCGCTCTGCACGACGAGGCCGTCAACGTCTTCGGCATGGGCAGCTGGTCGATCGGCGGCGGGGTGGCCACGACCGATCCGAGCATCCCTACGGACGTCCAAGCCGGAGACCAGGCAGCCCAGTTCATCGGGCAGGGAAAGGTCACCGCCACACCGCTGTTCATGGCATCCGCGGCAGCCACCGTACGAGGCGCCGGCTTCAAGCAGCCCATCATCCTCCCGGGTCGGCACCAGCAGGCCGCACCCCGCACCATCTCCGCCCGCACCGCCGCCTACCTCCAGTCGATGATGCGCAGTGTGGCCACCAGCGGCACCGCCGCGCCGCGTCTGGGCGGGCTGCCGGGCGTCGGCGCGAAGACGGGCACAGCGGAGGAAGGGGACCACACCAACGGCTGGCTGACCGCCTACGACTCCCGAATGGCGGTCGCGGCCCTGGTCGAAGGCGGCAGCTCCGGCGTGGACTCCGCCGGATACGTTGTCCGGCAACTGCTGACCGACAGCTGACAGCTTCCAGTCAGGTCGCCGGGCCACACCCGTCATGGGCGCCTGCCCGTGGGGCGGTTGTGGCGTTCGGGGACGGGCGCTCGGTGGGCGGTGGCGCACGCCGGTTCACCAAGGTTATGGAC
>NZ_JBHYKH010000897.1:0-1873 GCF_042741275.1 Streptomyces sp. NPDC058964 | reverse complement strand
GTGTTCGTTGATCCCTGCCTCCTCGTCGCTCTGGGGGCGCGGCCGGGTGGGACGGTATGCGCGGCGCATGTGGTGGTGGGGGAGGCCGGGCCCGCCCGCGACCCCCCCGATTCCGCCGGTACGCATCACCAGCGCGCCCCCGCGCGCGAGTTCACCGATGGTGGTGAGCGGCCAGCGCACGGGCCGCGCGGAGTCGGCGGGCGGCGGGGTGAGCGCGGCGGACAGGCGCAGTGTCTCGCCGAGCCGCTCGCGCACGGCGGTGAGCTGCTCCGCGCCGTCGGCCGCGGCGGGCGGCGGGAGGTGGCGGGCGGGGGCGAGGTCCACGTCGTCGTCGAGGAGCTCGATCACGGGCACGGAGCGGGCCAGCCCCGGCCGCTCGTCGAGCCTCCCGGCGCGTTCGAAGGCGTGCCAGGCTTCGAGGACGGCGTCCCGCACCGCCTGCCAGTCCGGCCCGCCGCGCCCCTCGGTGGCGAACTGCCCGCTGTCGGCGAGCAGCACCTCGGGCTGCGCGGGCGCCTTGTCCGGGCGGCGGAGCACCCACACATGGAGGGCGATGTTGTACGGCGGCGCCGCGCCCACCGGCAGTGCGACGACGGCGCGCAGCGCACCGCGGCGCAGCAGGTCGGCACGGATGCGCCGGCCGGAGCGGCGGGAGGCGGCGGCGGGCGGCATGAGCAGCACGGCGGTGCCGCCGTCCTTCAGCCGGGCGAGCGCGTGCTGCACCCAGGCGAGCTCGGACTCGGTGCGGGCCGGGAAGCCGTACTCCCAGCGGGGGTCGTAGGCGAGTTCGTCGTGTCCCCAGTTGCGCTCGTTGAAGGGCGGATGGCACAGGACGGCGTCGGCGCGCAGCTCCGGGTACGCGTCGACGCGCAGGGTGTCGCCGGCCGCGCCGCGCACGGTGGCCCGTGAGTGCAGCGCGAGCCGCAGAGCCGTGAGCGCGGCGAGGTCGGGCGCACTGTCCTGGGCGTACAGCTCCTGGTCGGGGCGGGCCTCCACGGCACGCAGCAGGGCGCCGGTACCGCTGGCCGGGTCGAGCACGATGCGGGCGGGACCGGCGAGGTCGGCCATGAGCCGGGCGAGTTCGGCGGGGGTGAGCGTGTACTGGCGCGGGTTGGCGTCCAGATGCCGCCCCAGCAGGAACTCGAACGTCTGCCGCGCCCCCGTCTCGGCCGCCAGCTCGGCGGCGCCGCGCAGGAGGGGAACGGAGGGGAGAAGTTCGGGGCCGGTGGGGGTGTGAACCGCCGGATAGGTGTGCACAGCCGAGGCGTTCGTCGCGGGGCGCGTGTTCACAGCCCCCGAAGGGTGAGCCGGCCCTGAGCCGTTCACATCACCCGAGGTGTTCACAGATCCCACCCTGCCCCCGGCCTGGGGGGCGCCTACCCCCGGGGGCCGGGGGGCCTCGAATCTCGCGGGGGCGCCACCCTGGATCACCCCCCGCGGGGTGGGCGGCCCGGGCGCGGGGGGGGCGGCCGGCGGGGCCCGCCACCGGTGCGGGGGACGGTGCGGGTGGCGGTTTTGGTGACACGGGCGCGGGAGCGGGTGCGGGAACGGGTGTGCCGGGTGGGCACGACTCCCGTACGCATCCCTGGCCACGGCGGCTGTCCCGGCTGCAGCGCCGGGGCATGCTGTACGGCCCCGTCGGCTATCTGCGCGCCCGCCGGGCGCTGCGTACGGTCGGGCTGGAGGCGGGATGAACGAGGGGGCTCCCGCGCACATACCCGTCTTCCTGTACCACGCGGTGATGGACGACCCGCCCTCGTGGATCGCCGAGTTCACCGTCCGCCCCAAGGAGTTCGCGGCGCACCTCGACGCGATCGCCGACAGCGGCCGGACGCCCGTCACCATCAGCGTGCTCGCCGACCACCTCGCCGGG
>NZ_JBHYKH010000896.1:0-1875 GCF_042741275.1 Streptomyces sp. NPDC058964 | reverse complement strand
ATCGGGCTAACCCCCCCCCCGACAACCCCCAAAAATTGGCCCTATTGCGGGGGGGGCGGCCCCCCCCCCCCCCCGTCGTGCGGCCCCCTCGGCGCTGGGGAACCCTGGAGGTGGAGGTGGCTGGCCATGGACCCCGTCGAGGCGCTGGACCGGATCGCCTTCCTGCTGGAGCGGTCCCTCGCGCCGACCTACCGCGTGAAGGCCTTCCGGACCGCGGCCCGGGTGCTGGCGGCCCTGCCCGAGGAGGAGGTCGCCGAGCGCACCGCCGCCGGCACGCTGGAGTCGAGCCGCGGCGTCGGCCCCAACCCCGCGCTGGTGGTGCGCGAGGCCCTGGCCGGGCAGACGCCCGAATACCTGCGGAAGCTCGAGGAGGAGGCCGAAAGCCCGCGGGCCCGCGGTGGAGAGCGGCTGCGGGAGCTGCTGCGCGGGGACTGTCATCTGCACTCCGACTGGTCCGACGGGGGCAGCCCGATCGAGGAGATGGGGCTCACCGCGGCCCGTCTGGGGCACGAGTGGGCCGTGCTGACCGACCACTCGCCGAGGCTGACCGTGGCCCGCGGGCTGTCGCCGGAGCGGCTGCGCGAGCAGCTCGACGTGGTGGCGGCCCTGAACACGACCTGGGCGCCGTTCCGGCTGCTCACCGGCATCGAGTGCGACATCCTGGACGACGGGTCGCTGGACCAGGAGCCGGAACTGCTGGAGCGGCTCGACGTGGTCGTGGTGTCCGTGCACTCCAAGCTGCGGATGGACGCCCGCGCGATGACCCGCCGCATGGTGGCCGCCGTACGCAACCCGCTCTCGGACGTCCTGGGGCACTGCACGGGCCGGCTGGTCACGGGGCGGGGTCGGCCGGAGTCGGAGTTCGACGCGGACGAGGTCTTCGCCGCGTGCGCCGCGACAGGCACGGCGGTGGAGATCAACAGCCGTCCGGAGCGGCTCGACCCGCCCCGGCGGCTGCTGCGGCGGGCGGTCGACGCCGGTGTCCTGTTCTCGATCGACACCGATGCCCACGCGCCGGGCCAGCTGGACTGGCAGATCCTCGGCTGCGCGCGGGCCGAGGAGTGCGGGGTGCCCGCCGGACGCGTCGTGACCACCTGGTCCGCGCCGGAGCTGCTGGCCTGGACCCGGGAGGCCCGGACCCCGGCACGGGCGTCGTGACGCAGATCACCACCGGGCGGTGCCGCGGCAGGAACACCCAGGGGTGGTTGCCCGTTGAACGAACCGTGGGTGTGGACGGGACAGTGTCCCCGGGCCTCACCTTTCGCCCGCAGGGACGGTCGTCCGGCTGGAGCCCTGCGGAGCCGTTCGCCGAGAGGCGACCGCCGTCCGCGCCCACCGACGGCCGCCCCGACCGTGATTCCCCCGTCACGGTCGGGGCTTTCCTCTGCCCGGCACCAGGTGCCCGGCGTCAGGCCATGAACTCGAGCAGATCGGCGTTGAGCCGGTCGGCGTGGGTGAAGGGGAGGCCGTGGGCGGCGTTCTCGTACACCTTGAACGTGGCGTCCGGCAGGAGCCGGGCCGAGCGGGCGCCGGTCAGCTCCAGCGGCGCCGACACGTCGTGCGGACCGTGCACGATCAGTACCGGCATCCGCAGCTTGGCCACCTCGGCGGCGACGTCGACCGAGACGACCACCTCCTGGATGGCGACGGACGCGTGCGGGGTGGTCACGAGGCAGCGGTCGATGAGATGGCGCACGTAGGCCGGCGACACCTCGACCCCCGGCAGGCCGATGCCGAAGAAGGCGTCGGCGTTGGCCTCGTAGAAGGCCGCCCTGTCCCTGCGGTAGATCTCGTTGGCGGCCAGCGCGGCGACGGGATCCACCCCGTCGGGGTTGTCGGGGGCGCGGGGGGGGCCGGGGGGGGGGGCGCGGGGCG
>NZ_JBHYKH010000895.1:0-1882 GCF_042741275.1 Streptomyces sp. NPDC058964 | reverse complement strand
CTCCTCGGCCCCTGAGGCCGCCGATCCTTCCGGATCTCGAAGTCCATCGCACCCCTTGAACTGGGGTGTTGCGACGACCACTAGAACGGAAGGAGTCGGGGGCCCTCTGCTTTTCCCGGCGCCGGACCACCGGTCCGGGCAACTGGCCGCCGACTCCGCGGCGTTGCGCGCACGGTCCGTCCGGAACGCGCGCCACGCCGGGCGTTCGGGCTCGCGCGGGTCAACGGCTGGGGCCGGCAGGGCAGTTCCGCATGCCCTGGCTCCCCGGTGTGGGCCATCTCTCCTCCCGTGTACGGACCGCCAGGTCACAACCGCGCGCAGGTTCGCCCGCCCTCCCCCGAACGGCCTCCCCGAGTGGCTGGGCGAAGGGGCGGAGCATAGCGTCGTACTAATATTTCCGGCTTGTCATGGAGCTGGAGCCGGACAACCCCAGGCAGACCTGCGGGCCCGCCAGCGCCCCGGAGGCTTCCGGGTTCGAGACGCGAGGACCGGATGGCAGCCATACACGAGGGCAGTGCTCTCGGCCTGCTCGACGACGAGATCCGCGAGCAGTTCGGTGACACCGCACGCTTCTCCGCGGGGCCCGGCGCCTCGCCCCGCACCCTCATGGACGTCCTCGACGCGACCGTACGGTCGTACCCGGACGAGTTCGCCCTGGACGACGGCACGACGCGGCTCACCTACCGGACCCTGGCCGTCGAGGTGGAGCGCCTGCGACGGCGGCTCGCCGACGCGGGAGTCGGGCTCGGGGACCGGGTGGGCGTGCGTGTGCCGTCCGGGACCAACGATCTGTACGTGGCCGTTCTGGCCGTGCTCGCGGCCGGTGCGGCCTACGTTCCCGTCGACGCCGAGGACCCCGACGAGCGGGCCGAGCTGGTGTTCGGGGAGGCGGGGGTGCGGGCCGTGATCGGGGCCGGGCACCGGATCGATGCCGACGGCACCTGCGAGGTGCCCGCCGCCCGCCCCGGCACCGAGCACGACGCCTGGATCATCTTCACCTCCGGATCCACCGGGAAGCCCAAGGGCGTCGCCGTCACGCACCGCAGCGCCGCCGCCTTCGTGGACGCCGAGGCGGCCCTGTTCCTCGCGGACGATCCCATCGGGCCCGGGGACCGGGTCATGGCGGGACTGTCCGTCGCCTTCGACGCGTCCTGCGAGGAGATGTGGCTGGCCTGGCGGTACGGTGCCTGTCTGGTGCCCGTGCCCCGCTCGCAGGTCAGGAGCGGTGCCGATCTCGGCCCCTGGCTGGTCGAGCAGGAGATCACCGTCGTGTCCACCGTGCCGACGCTGGCCGCGCTGTGGGAGCCGGAGACCCTCGACGAGGTGCGTCTGCTGATCTTCGGCGGCGAGGCCTGCCCTCCCGAGCTGGCGCAGCGGCTGGTCACGGAGGGGCGCGAGGTGTGGAACACCTACGGGCCCACCGAGGCCACCGTGGTGGCCTGCGCGGCGCTGATGACCGGCGAGGGGCCCGTGCGCATCGGGCTGCCGCTGAACGGCTGGGAGCTCGCCGTCGTCGACGGGAGCGGGGAGCCGGTGCCCATGGGGGGCAGCGGGCAGCTCGTGATCGGCGGGGTCGGGCTCGCGCGGTATCTGGACGCCGGGAAGGACGCGGAGAAGTACGCGCCGCTGGAGTCGCTGGGCTGGGAGCGCGCCTACCGGAGCGGTGACCTGGTCAAGGCCGACCCGGAAGGGCTGATCTTCCTCGGCCGGTCCGACGAGCAGGTCAAGCTGGGCGGGCGCCGGATCGAGCTCGGTGAGGTGGACGCCGCCCTGCAGGCGCTCCCGGGTGTCGCGGGTGCGGCCGGGGGGGCGGGGGGCGGGGCGGGTGGCTTCGGCGGTTCGTGGGCGCGGGCCGGGCAGGCCGCGCCCGCGGTGAGGAGGG
>NZ_JBHYKH010000894.1:0-1890 GCF_042741275.1 Streptomyces sp. NPDC058964 | reverse complement strand
GGCGGCTGGTGGCACCTCCGCGACGGGGGGGCGCCGCTCCGCCCGCCGCGCGGGATCCGACAGGGCAGCAGGCGGTACCGGCGAGGCGAGCGGCCGCGGATCCGGCCGACGGTCCACAGCCGATGCGACCGGCACCACCTCCGGCAAGGCGGTCCGCGGATCCGGCCGACGGCCCACGTCCGATGCGACCGGCACCACCTCCGGCAAGGCGGTCCGCGGATCCGGCCGACGGCCCACGGCCGGCGGAGCCACGGGCGGCGCGGCCGGCTCCAGCCGCCGAGCCGGCCGCCGCACCCCTCCCGGTTAGGCCCCTTTCCTGTACTCCGCCGCCGTACCGCCACCGGGCACGGGGGTCCAGGACACCGCGACGACCACGGCACAGTCCATGCGGGGCACCCAGCTCACCCCGCATGGGCCCTGCTGCCGACCACCTGCGGTTGTCGGGCCGCATCACCGGTGGCGCTTGGTGTCGAGCGTCATCGTCGGGGCGAGCGGTCCCCTCCAGATTCGGCCGAGGGCAGCCGCCGACGATCAAGGGTGGTCTTTCAACGCCGCGTACGCTCGCTCGACCTCGCCCAGGTACTGCTCCAGGCGGAAGTGAACCTCGTCGATGGCCCTGCCGTCGAGGCCCGGGTACATCAGGTCGGACCAGATCACTGTCTCGCCCCGGAGTCGCACCCGGATGGTCAGCCTGTCCGGCCCGGGCCGGGCTGGTCCTCGGCCGCCACATCCACCGTTCGCGGCATGTCCGTCGGATAGAGCGGTCCACCCGGGCGGAGCAGCCGCATCGGGCCGAGGCCCACCATCCTGCTATCGCTGCGCGCCACCAGGTCGAGGCCGTCGACGAAGAGGTACGTGTGCACGACAGCACACAGCGACGGCCCAGGACACGCGCTGACAAGCAGCGTGCTCACCGCACCGTCACTCTGCCTGTCGGGGACGGTCGCCCTCAGCTCGCGCGGGGATCTACGTGGCATCCGCCTGGTGTGACCTCATGGGCCGAGCGTAGCGGCTACGCCGCACCGGTTCGGGCCGGATCTGTGTTCGCCCGTCCGGGTTGTGACCGCGGTGACGAAGAACGTCTACCCGCCGCTGATCCCACGGGCTGCTCGTCCGAGCGGCTAGGGTGCGAAGAGGCGCCCGGGCAGTGGCCGGTCCGCCGGCGCGCCCGGAATGGAGAGCAACGTGACATCCTCGTCCCTGGCCCGCGGGATCCGGATCGCACCCCTTCTGCTGGCGACGATGGTCACCGCTGCTTCCGTCGCGGGTTGCACCGCGGAGGCCCGCACCACGACACGGATCGGGTCAACTACACAAGGAAGCCCCTTGCTTGCCAAGGTTGCCCGGCAGATCGCCCTGCCGGCAAGGACCTGGACGGCGTCGGGCACCCACACGGCCAAGGGGTATACGACCAAGGCGGCCAGGACCGTCAACGTCGAGGGTATGAAGGCCGACTGTGTCAACATCAACCTCAACAGGAAGCTGAGCGCCGACTTCCGCGGTGATGTGTTCGGTCCTGGCATGAAGGGGTTCTTCTACAAGTGCCAGAAGGTCAGCCCGGACACCAACGAGTACTGGTTCATCATCAGTTCCGCGGACCGTGGCCAGATCGACAGACTCTGCGATCCGACCACCAGGTACCCGGTCGTCCACGACGGGCAGCACGACACCTACTGGATCGACGAGCCGTTCACGTGCACCGTCCGGACCGGCCCCCCGTAGGACTTCGGCCCGCGTTCGCTGCACACCTCGCAGACCTGTGGCCCCGCCCTGCGGCGGATTCCAGGGGTCGTAGCAACACCGTGGTGAGTTGATCAAGCCGCGAGCAGTTTAGACAGACGCGGGGGGGGGGGGTGGCAGCGCCGCCGGTTCTCGGGGGGGCGCGGGGTT
>NZ_JBHYKH010000893.1:0-1891 GCF_042741275.1 Streptomyces sp. NPDC058964 | reverse complement strand
GGGGTGTCGATGAGGACGATGCGGTCGGGGTGTTCGGCCTGGGCGGCGCGGGTCAGGCCGCGGATGGCGGACTGCTCCGGGTCGGTGGCCGCCTGTCGGGTGTGGACCAGGAGCGTCTCCTCGTCGCCGGACAGGTGGGCCTGGAGCCGCGGGAGCAGCTCGGCGGCCGTCGCGGCCCGCAGGACCGTGTACGCGGCCGTCGGCTCGGTCGCCCGCGCGGTGACCGGCACCCACTCCACCCGGTACAGATCACGCACCGCACTCGGCTCCGCCGCCAGCGGGCGCAGCGCCAGCGCACCGACAGTGGCCACCGGGGCCCCGGCCGGGTCGGCGAGGTCGAGGCGGTAGCCCGAGCCCTCGCCCGTGACACGCACCCGCACCGCTGAAGCGCCGGTGGCGTGCAGCGTGACGTCCGACCAGGAGAACGGCAGCTGGGCCGCCGAGTCGCTCTCCTCTGCCAGGGTGATGGTGTGCAGGGCGGCGTCGAGGAGGGCGGGATGGATCCCGAAGCCTTCCGTGTCCGTGCCTTCGGGCAGGGTGACCTCGGCGTAGACGGTCCCGTCGGTGGCGCGCCAGGCAGACGTGAGTCCCTGGAAGAGCGAGCCGTACACCAGCCCGACACCGGCCAGGTCGTCGTAGAGAGCCGTGGTGTCGACCGGTTCCGCACCGGCCGGGGGCCAGGCGGTCAGATCGGCGGCGGGCTCGACGGCGTCGGCCGACAGAACACCTTCGGCGTGGAGGGTCCAGCCCTCCTCACCCTCCGGGCGGGAGTGCACCGTGACGGTGGGCTCGTCGCCCCCACCGACACGCACCCGCAGGGCGACCGCACCGGCCTCGGGCAGAACGAGCGGGGCATGCAGAGTCAGGTCACGGACCGTGCCCGCACCGACCTGGTCCCCGGCCCGCACCGCGATCTCCACGAGTGCGGCACCCGGGACGACGACCGTGCCGTGCACCGCGTGCTCGGCCAGCCACGGATGCGTGGCCAGGGACAGCCGGCCGGTGAACAACACCCCGTCGGAGTCCGGCAGTTCCACCGCCGCACCCAGCAACGGGTGCTCCGCATCCGACTGCCCAGCGCCGGCGACATCACCACGCACGGCACCCGCGTAGGCGTCGAGCCAGTACGGCTGGTGCTGGAAGGCGTAGGTGGGCAGGTCGACATCCTGCCGACCGGGGCCGAAGTAGGCGGCCCAGTCGACAACCGGGAGCCTTGTCAGCGCCTCGACCAAGGCGTGGGGTTCGGTGCGGTCGCGGCGAAGAGTCGCGACGAGTGTCGCCTCCGTACCCGTGTCCGCGGCCATGGCGGTGAGCACCGCGTCGGGGCCCAGTTCCAGGAACGTACGCACACCACGGCTGTCCAACGTCGCCACGGCGTCGGCGAAGCGGACCGCCTCACGGACGTGACGCACCCAGTAGGAAGGTTCGGAGAGGTCCGCATATGTGACGGCCGTGCCGGTGAGGGTCGAGACGATCGGTATCGACGGCTCGGAATAAATCAGTTGGGCGGCGATCCGCTCGAACTCGGCGAGCATCGGCTCCATCAGCGGGGAGTGGAAGGCGTGGCTGACGCTGAGCCGCTTCGTCTTGCGGCCCGCCTCGGAGAAGTGCCGTACGACCTCGTCCACGCCCGCCTCGGGTCCGGAGACGACCACCGACACCGGACCGTTGACGGCCGCGATCCCGGTGCCGTCCGGCAGCACGGGCAGGACCTCGTCCTCGGTGGCCTGTACGGCCGCCATCGCGCCCCCGGCCGGAAGCCGCTGCATCAACCGGCCGCGCGCGGACACGATCAGCGCCGCGTCCTCCAGCGACCACAGCCCCGCCACATGCGCCGCCGCCAGCTCACCGATCGAATGCCCGGCCAGCACATCCGGCCGCACACCCCACG
>NZ_JBHYKH010000892.1:0-1894 GCF_042741275.1 Streptomyces sp. NPDC058964 | reverse complement strand
GACGCCGCCGCCCAGCAATCCGCGTACGCGGACGCGCGGGAGGTGCTCACCGGCGACCAGGTGTCGGCGGTGATCTGGGTGGCGGTCACGATCAACGCGTTCAACCGGATCTCGATCATGAGCCGGCACCCGGTGCGCTGAACCGCGCACCGCACGCCCGCCTCCCTCCGCTCTCATGTCCTCGCCTCCCGGCCCGTACGGCCGCCGGGCACCGGCGCCAGGGCGGCGGAAGGGTGCGCCGACTCCGTGAGCGCACGGATGCCGTCCCGGGAGCGCACGCCGTCCGCCGACCGCACATGCTCACAGCCGGAGAACGCGTCCCGTCCGACCGGCCGGCGGAGCCAGAAGATGCACGTTCGGCGCGTCGTCCCCCATGTCCAGTCGGCCTCGTTGGCGGAGAGCGCGGAGCTCTACGGAGTGCTCGGGTTCGAGGAGGTGATGAACCACGGCTGGATCGTGACGCTCGCGTCCGCCGAGAGCCCCACGGTCCGGCTGAGCCTCAGGAGCGAGGACCGGACGGCTCCCGTCGCGCCGGACCTGAGCATCGAGGTCCACGACGTGGACGCGGTGTACGCGGCGGTGCGGGAGCGCGGCGCGGAGATGGCGCATCCGCCGACGACGAGGAGCGGGACGTGCGCCGCCTCTTCGTCCGGGACCCCGACGGCCATGTGGTCGACGTACTCAGCCACGGCTGGCGGCCCCGGCGAACCCCTTCGCCCGGATCACCTCTGCCCGGCCGTGCTGGACGGGTCGCTGACGGACCGTGAGACTGGGGACACCCGACGCCACGCCCCAGGACGGTGATCATGGAACAGGAAGTCCCCCGCGTCGAACTCACCCCGCGCGCCGCCGACCTGGTGCGCAGGCTGCGCGCCTCTCACGGCCCGCTGATGTTCCACCAGTCCGGCGGCTGCTGCGACGGCAGCGCGCCCATGTGCTATCCGGACGGCGAGTTCCGCACCGGCGGCTCCGACGTACTGCTGGCCGAACTGGAGGTCGAGGGCGTCGGCGAACCGGTGAGGTTCTGGATGTCCCGCAGCCAGTACGAGGTGTGGAGCCACACGCGGCTGATCGTGGACGTGGTGCGCGGCCGAGGCAGCGGATTCTCACTGGAAGCACCCGAGGGAGTACGTTTTCTCACTCGTTCTCGTGTAGTGGACGTCTAGCCACCGCGGCGGAAATCGCGTTCTGGTGCACTTCCCCTGAGTCCTGGGAGAGTCGACGAGACATCAGGGGAACGGTATGACGCGACGTCAGAAGCGGTCGGCAAAGGGCAGAACGGTACTGACAGCCCTCACGACGCTCGGTGTGCTGGCCGGTGCGGCCCTGACGGGGGCGGCACCGGCCGGCGCCGTGCAGGACTCCGAGCGGATCGCGCGGGGCGTCACCTACGAGGAGTTCGACATCGCGGCGGGCAAGGGCGTGACGCACGCCCATGTGCTCGTCGTCGACCTGCGCGACCCGCATGTGCGCGTGGACCTGCTGCATCCGGGTGCGGTGGCAGCCCGCGCCCCCGTCTCGCGACTCGCCGACTCCGCGGGCGCGGTGGCCGGGGTCAACGGTGACTTCTTCAACATCACCGAGACCCAGCACCCGGGCGTGCAGGCGACGGGCGCGACCGTGGGGCCGGCGATCGCGCACGGACACGCGCTCAAGGCGGCGGTCCCCGGCGGCCAGCGGTTCGGACCCGCGCTGCCGCCCGGCACGACCACCAGGGACGTCTTCGGTGTGGGCACCGACCGGCGGGCCCGCATGGACAGGCTGAGCCTGCGCGGCTCGGTCCGTACGCCCGAGGGCCGGCTGCCGCTCGGCGGCCTCAACCAGTACGCCCTGCCGGTGGGCTCCGTCGGCGCGTTCACGGCGCGGTGGGGCAATGTCTCGCGGGTGCGCGCGC
>NZ_JBHYKH010000891.1:0-1902 GCF_042741275.1 Streptomyces sp. NPDC058964 | reverse complement strand
AACCTCCTCGGCCCCTGAGGCCGCCGATCCTTCCGGATCTCGAAGTCCATCGCACCCCTTGAACTGGGGTGTTGCGACGACCACTAGAACGGAAGACCTGGTCGGTTCCGGGGCCTTCGTCATGTCGTACGGGGACTCAGGCCGCCGCGAGTTCCTCGGTCTCCTCCTCGGGCTCGCGGCCCGGGGTGGGGAGGTTCCACTTGGTGATGGCGAAGCGGAAGACGGTGTAGTAGATCGCGGCGAAGACCAGGCCGATCGGGATGATCAGCCAGGGCTTGGTCGCCAGGCTCCAGTTCATCGCGTAGTCGATGGCACCCGCGGAGAAGGTGAAGCCCGCATGGACCCCGAGCGCCCAGGTGATCGCCATGGACAGCGCGGTCAGGACCGCGTGGATCGCGTAGAGCACCGGCGCGATGAACATGAACGAGAACTCGATCGGCTCGGTCACACCGGTCACGAAGGAGGTCAGCGCGAGCGAGACCATCATGCCCAGCACGGCCTTGCGGCGCTCGGGGCGGGCGCAGTGCGCGATGGCGAGCGCGGCGGCGGGCAGGCCGAACATCATGATGGGGAAGAAGCCCGACATGAACTGGCCCGCGGTCGGGTCGCCGGCGAAGAAGCGGTTGAGGTCACCGTGGACCACCTGGCCGCCCGAGTTCTTGAAGTCGCCGATCTGGAACCAGGAGACGGTGTTCACGAACTGGTGCATGCCGACCGGGATCAGCCCGCGGTTGATGAGGCCGAACAGACCGGCACCGAAGGCGCCGAGGCCCGTGATCCACTCGCCGAAGTTGGAGATGCCCTCACCGATCGGCTTCCAGATCAGACCGAAGAAGACGCCCATGGCGGTGCCGACGAAGGCCATGATGATCGGCACCAGTCGGCGGCCGTTGAAGAAGCCGAGCCAGTCGACCAGCTTCTTGCGGTGGTAGCGCTGCCACAGCACCGCGGCCAGCAGACCCATCAGGATGCCGCCGAGGACACCGGGGTTGTTGTAGGTCGCGGCTATGTCCGCGCCCTTCTGGACCTTCGCCTCGGTGACCGGGAACGCCTTCAGGACGTTGCTGTAGACGAGGAAGCCGACGAGAGCGGCGAGGGCGGTGGAGCCGTCCGACTTCTTCGCGAAGCCGATCGCGACACCGATGCAGAACAGCATCGGCAGGTTGTCGAAGATCGCGCCGCCGGCCGTGGCGAACACCGCCGTGAGCTTGTCGGGAAGGTTCAGCTTGTCATGCACGTCCGGCTGGCCCAGCCGGAGCAGGATGCCCGCCGCCGGAAGAACGGCGATCGGCAGCTGCAGGCTGCGCCCTACCTTCTGCAGGCCCTGAAAGAGACCGGAGCCCCGCTTCTTTGCGGGGGCCGCCGTTGCGGTGGCGGTGCTCATACTTCCTCCATCGGGTGGTGGTATACACCACTCAGTGGTGTAGACCTGTTGTAGCACGATGAAGGCGGCGTAAGGAACCCGTGATTCCGCTACCGGAGCGCTACGCGCAGTACCCGGCCGGGACCCCCTGGCCGGACCTCGCGAAGGCGTCGCGACGGCGTGCCGACGGCCCCCGGACCAAGGGTCCGGGGGCCTTCGCAAGACCACCCCCAAAGGGTACGCGAGGGGTGTGTGAGGTCTACACCTTCGTGACGTCCTCAACCTCGTCCTCCGGTTCCCGCCCCGGCGTCTTCAGATCGAACTTCGTGATCGCGAACCGGAAGATCACGTAGTACACGACCGCGAAGCACAGACCGATCGGAATGATCAGCCACGGCTTCGTCGCCAGGTTCCAGTTGATGACGTAGTCGATCAGCCCCGCCGAGAAACTGAACCCGTCCCGGTCTCTTAAAAACAACTCCGATCCCAAGAGAAATGGAACAATCTCGGTTTGGGTGGGGGGGGGGTTTTTAGTGTGG
>NZ_JBHYKH010000890.1:0-1903 GCF_042741275.1 Streptomyces sp. NPDC058964 | reverse complement strand
TACCTGTCCTGGGTCGTCGACGAGACGCGCCCGCGCTAGAGGTCTCCATACCGCGCCTCGCTCTCACCGAGCCTGTGCGCTTACTGAGTTTTTCGTTAGTTCTGTGGTGTTTAGGAATGAATGGTCAGTCCGGTGTGGGTGAGGAAGGACCACGGGAGTTGCTCGCTGGAGCAGACCCGGCGGATGCCGTTTTCGGCGGCATCGGCGACATCGGCGAGGTGGTCGCCGGCGAGGTTGGCCAGCTCGCGGGTCTTGATCGCCGACCACAGCAGCTCCACCGGGTTGAGTTCGGGAGCATAGGCCGGTAATCGCTCGAGGGTGAGCCAGTCCTGCTCGGCCACCCAGGCTCGCATGCCCCGGCTCCAGTGGGCGGACAGCCCGTCCCATACCAACACCACCGACTCACCGGCGTAGAAGGTCTTGATCTGTTCCAGCACCTCGATCAGGGAAGTGGTGTCGTAGCTGCCCGGCTTGAGGTGGAAGCACAGCCGCGGGCCGCGTTCGGGGTCGGCGGCGTGGTAGCCCAGCGCGGCGGCCATCCCGGCTCGTTTCCAGTTCAGCCGGTGCCGCAGGGTGGGAGTCCGCCCGCGGGGTGCATAGGTGCGGCGCACCTGAGGCAGCAGCGACACGCCCGATTCGTCGAAGAACACGATCCAGGCACGTTTCTTCACCGCCCCTTTTTGATCCGCGGCCACTCGTGAGCGACCCACCGGGCGATCTCGGACTCGTCCCGTTCGACGGCCCGACGCCGGGGCCGCTGCAGACTCCACCCCAGCCGCCCGGTCAGCAGGCGCCATACCGAAGCCCGGGCCAGCGTCACCCCGGTCACCCGTTCAACCACCACGCCGACCCGTTCCAAGGTCCACAGGTCCGCCTCAAACCCGTGCGCCTGAGCGCCCTGCTCCAAGGCGGCTCGCACCGCTTCGACCTGGGCGTCGTCCAGCTTGGGCGGCCGACCGGTAGCCGGACGCCGCCGCAGCGCCTGAGCCCCGCCCCGCTCCCACAAGCGTTTCCACCGGCGCACACTCTCGGGATGCATCCCCACTGCCCGGGCAACCTCGGACGAAGGACGTCTTTGCTCGAACAACTCGGCCGCGCGCATGCGACGGGCCTCGGCCAACTGCGGCCGCGTCAGCGGCAGAACGGAGACATCAGCAACAGCATCCTGCGACTTGGAAGACACACCATCATGCTCACACTGCCGAAACCCCTGCACCCACAGAACTAACGAAAAACTCAGTAAGACCGTGTCCTGCGTGGTGAGGCGTCGTTGAGCTCGGCATGGGGCGGGGTACGTGGAGTTGGATTGTTCCGGACGGGCTGTGGGAGATCGCGAAGCCGTTGATCCCTCCGTCGAGGGTGCGGCCGCAGGGCGGGGGAACACAGGACACGCCTGATGAGACGCTGTTCGCCGCGATCATCTACGTGCTGGTCAGCGGCTGCGCCTGGCGAGCTCTGCCGCCGTGCTTCGGCATATCGAAGTCGACCGCCCACCGCCGGTTCCTCATCTGGTCCAGAGCCGGTGTCTGGGGCCGGCTGCACGAGGCCGTGCTGCACCAACTCGACGACGCCAGCCTCATCGACGTCACCCGCGTAGTCCTCGACACCGCCCACGTCCGGGCCAAAAAGGGGCGAACACACAGGTCCGAGCCCCGTGGACCGGGGCAAGCCGGGTTCCAAGATGCACGTCCTGTCGGACGCCAACGGACTGCCCCTCCTCGTCGGCGTCTCGGCGGGTAACACCCACGACAGCGAAGGACTGAAGCCCATGGTGGAGGGTCACCAAACGAGACACGACCCCCACCGCGGCCGGTACTTCAAGCCCCAACGCCTGCACGCAGACAAGGCTTACGACATCCCTCACCTGCGGAAATGGCTTCGTGGCAAGCGCATCGGTGTCCGC
>NZ_JBHYKH010000889.1:0-1904 GCF_042741275.1 Streptomyces sp. NPDC058964 | reverse complement strand
TTCCGCTGGCTCCCGCGGCCGCTCGCGCAGTCCGCCGACCCGGTCGACCCGCTCGGCGAGTGCGCGGTCGGCGGCCTTGGTGTCCCCGTCGTGGCGAGCCACGGTGCGGTCGTACTCGGGCCCGAAGCGCCGCTTCAGACTGCGTCCGCCGTGCCCGCCCCGAGCGCGCAGGACCAGGGCGGCCGCGAAACCGACCACGACCGCCGCGATCACGATCAGAACGATGATCAAGCCTGTGGACATGGTTGCCTTCCGGATCCGACCGGCCTCACTGGCCGGTTCCCCAGTCGGATTTCCCGAAAGGCCATGGACAAAAGGCCGTCCAAACGGCCGTCCAAACGGCTGTCAGTCGGCGAAGCGGCGCAGCCCCGTCACCGACCACACGGTGGCGATGCGGCCGTCGACCACCTCGAACAGGTCGATGCCGCTCTTCTGGAGGCCGTCGGCACGCGTGACGTACCAACGGCAGGCGACCCGGCCCGAGTCACCGTCGACCAGGGGCGTGCCGTCGACGGCGTAGTGCTGGCCGGGGCCGGCGGCGCGGAAGGCGGAGATGAACTCGACGATGCCGTCGGGGCCGTGGATCCCGTCGGTCTCCGCGTTCTCGGGGTCGTTGCCGAAGCGGATGCGGAAGCCGGGGGCGAGGAATTCCTCCGGGTCGCTGAAGTCACCGTTCCACAGGGCGGTCCAGCGGTCGAAGAGCGCGATGCCGGTGTCCACGGAGGCGGTCGTCATGGTCGTGCCTTTCGTCAGGAGTGCCCGGAAGCACGGGCTTTGAACGGGCACCAGCCTCCGCCCCCTCCGCGACACCGCCCTGTCGGTGATTGGCGTCACATTCCGAACTCGCCCAGGGGCACCACGTCCGAGCCCAGCGTGTCGAGCGCGGCCAGGTCGACGCGCCGGCTGGGGGCCCGCTCGTCCAGTGCCGCCACGGACCGGATGCGGTCCAGTCGGAAGCCGCGCGGCGCCCCGCGCAGCCGGCACCAGGCCGCCAGGTACCAGTGCTCCTCCCCGCCGAGGAAACCGAGCGGCTCGACGTCCCGGCCGGTGACGGAGCCGCCCGCGTCCGCGTAGTCCAGACGCAGCACCCGGCCCGCCGACAGGGCATCCCGCAGCGGCCCGGGGACCACCGGCCGGGCGGTGCGCGCCGGACGCGCGGCCGGTACGAGCAGCCCCACGCGCCCCGCCATCTCGGCCGCCGCCGCCCGCTCCCGCTCCGGCATCACCGCCAGCACCTTGTGCAGCGCGCTGCGTGCGTCGGCGGCGAACGGCGTCCCCGTCAGGGCGTGCAGCCCCACCGCCAGGGCCGTCGCCTCGGCCGGGGTGATGGTCAGCGGCGGCAGCGTGCGCTCGCGGTCCAGGACGTAGCCGCCGGTGCGGCCCGGCTCCGCGTGGATCGGCACCCCGGACTGCTGCAGCGCGGCCAGGTCACGTTCGATCGTCCGGACGCTGACCTCGAAGCGCCGGGCGAGCGCACGGGCGCTGCGCGGCCGGGGAGCGGCGGCACGGAGTTCTTCCACGAGGGCGTAGAGCCGGTCGGTGCGATTCACGGTGCCAAGTTATTGGGTTGCGCCCGGTGCGCGCCGCGGCCCGACAATGCCAGTCATGACCGTGATCGTCACGCCGGAACCCTTCGACTCCCCCGTCGCCGCCGCGCTGTGGCGGGCGTACTACACGGAGGTCAGCGACCGCTGGTACCTCCTGCACGAAGGGCGCCGGACCGACCCCGCGGAGCTGGAACGGGAGATCGCCGTCCGCAGCGGAGCCGAGCTCGTCCCGCCGGAAGGACGGCTGCTGGTCGCGTGGCACGACGGCGAACCCGCGGGATCCGCGGGCGTGGGGGGGCGCGGCCCCCCCCCCCCCCCCCGCCACCCCCGGGGGCGCGGAGAGACCGAGGCGCCGCG
>NZ_JBHYKH010000888.1:0-1904 GCF_042741275.1 Streptomyces sp. NPDC058964 | reverse complement strand
TCGTCACCGCGGTGCACGGAACGCCCTTCAAGGAAGTGGTGCGCCTGCTCGGCGAACACCACATCAGCGGACTCCCCGTGATCGACGACGACCGCAAGGTCATCGGGGTGATCTCAGAGAGCGACCTCATGCTCCACCAGACGCGCGGGTCCGAGCCCCGCGGCTCGGTCGCCGCCCTTGCGCACCGGCTGAGCCGAGCCGTTCGGGAGCGCGCCGTCAGGAGCCGGGCCCGGACGGCCGGCGGTGTGATGTCCACGCCCGCCTTCACCGTGCGCGCCGACGCCACCGTCACCGAGGCCGCGCGGCTCATGGCCGGGCACCGCATCGAACGACTGCCCGTAGTCGACGAGGAGGAGCGGCTCGTCGGCATCGTCACGCGCCGCGAGCTGCTTCAGGTATTCCTGCGCGACGACGCGGAGATCGAGCGCGACGTGGAGCGGGAAGTGTTCGTCAACACGCTCTGGCTCGCCCCGCACACCCTCGAGGCCGGCGTCGAGAACGGCGTGGTCACCCTCACCGGCCAGGTGGAACGGCGCAGCGACATTCCCGTCGCGGTCGGTATGACGCGCCGTCTGGACGGAGTTGTGGACGTCATAGACCACCTGTCCTACCGGCTCGACGACAAGCGGCTCCAGCCCGCCGAACAGGCCCTGCACGGCGTGGCCGACGACTGGCTGCGCAGGCTGTGAACCGGGGCTCCGATCGCACTGTTCGCCGGGGTCGCGATGGCCGCCACGGGACGTTGCCCGGAGGGCGTCTTCGACCTCCTGGCCGGGGTCGACCGCTGGGTGCTGCGCGCGGTCGCCCGCGCGGCGCTGCTCACCGACGTGTATCCGCCGTTCCGGCCCGACATGAGCGGCGGCGAACCGATCGGCACTCGCAGCGCGGTCCCGTGGATGGCTGAACGTCCCCTGTGACACCTTGAGTTCGGCCCCGTCCGGCCCTGTGGTCCCGCCCTGTCGGCCCATCCTGTGCGGGATTCGCGCCTGTCACCTTCGGAGTGTGACCACGTCGATGAGGGAGGTGCTGACGGATGCGCGGCGGCAGGAGCGTGAGAAGGCGGCTGTGGCGATGGCGGAGCAACCCGCTGCGGCGGCACGCGGACATCGTCGAGGCCTGGATCGTACTGGCTGTGTGGCTGATCGTCCTGTTGGGCGGCACGGTGGCAGGCCTGGTGACGGCCCATGCGGCCGGTGAGTCCTTCGCACGGCAGCGCGCCGAGCGCCATTCCGTCCGTGCGGTGCTGGTCAGCGACGTTCCGAGGACGACGGCACAGACGTGGGGATCGGGCCACCGTGTCCGGGCGACGGTGCGCTGGACGGCACCCGACGGCACGCCTCGTACCGACGAGACCCTGGTGGAGTCCGGCAAGAAGGCCGGCACGGAGGTCGTGGTCTGGCAGGACGACAACAGTCGGGTCACGCTCAGCCCGACGGGGCCCGTCGCGGCGACCGTCGAGTCGGCGCTGTTGGGCGTGGTGACCGCGGGCGCCCTCGCCGCACTCACGGGCGGCGCTGGAGTCGTCGCACGCTCGCGGCTCGACCGCCGACGCGTGGACGAGTGGGGCCGGGAATGGGAGCTGGTCGGCCCGCAGTGGGGGCCCAAGGCGAGCTGACCGGCGACCGTAGCAGAGAGCTGGAGCCCGAAGTGCGCCTGCCCAAACCTGACCAAAAGGGACTGGCCGTGAAACGGCCTGTCCGCGTGCGGCTCGACGCCGGAGGGCGGCACAGGGACGCCTGTCCTCTTTCCACGCCATGCGGAGCCGCCCCTCGGGTGGCAGGATCAGGGGGTGTCCGTCCTCGAAGCCGCGATGACGCCGCTGACACGGCGTCGGCCGATGCCGTGCTCGTCTTCGTGACCAGCTCCGGTGACCTTCTCGGGGCGGTGCGCAGGCGGCGCTTGCC
>NZ_JBHYKH010000887.1:0-1905 GCF_042741275.1 Streptomyces sp. NPDC058964 | reverse complement strand
CCACGAACCCTGTCATGTCGTCGGTGCGCTTGAGGATCTCCAGGGTCACGGCGAGTTTGTCCCGGCACCAGCCGACGAGGCCGCCGGTGTAGCCGCCGTCCGCCCAGACGAGGGTGATGTCGCGGTGCAGGCGGCGCAGCCGCTGCAGCAGGCCCTCGGCGGCGTCCCGATCGCCGATGTTCGCGGCGGTGACCGCGACGACCAGGAGCAGACCGAGCGTGTCGGTCACGATGTGCCGCTTGCGGCCGGGCACCTTCTTGCCGCCGTCGTGGCCGCGTGAGGCGGTCGGCACCGTCGCGGCGGCCCGCACCGACGGCGCGTCGATGATCCCCGCCGTGGGCTCGGCCTCATGGCCTTCGCGTTCTCTGACCCGCCCGCGCAGCCGGTCGTGGAACTCGGCGATCAACCCGTGCTCGCGCCAGCGGCGGAAGAAGGCGTAAACCCGGCCTCATGCGGGGAAGTCCGCGGGCATCGCCCGCCAGGAGCTCCCGCCCGCGACCAGGTAGCGGATCGCGTCCAGCAGCTGGCGGTGGCAGTAGCCCTCGGGCTGCCCGCCCCTGCCCTGGAGCCAGGCCGGCACCGGCAGCAAAGGCCGGATGGCCGCCCAGAAGTATGAGGAACCGGAGCCTACGGTCCGAAAGCCAGGCGTCAGCTGTCTTCAGGGCGCGGACCGCCAGGATCTTGTCATGACGCCCTGGAACTTGCTCGGTGTCTTTGCGAGAGCCACCACTTTGGCTCGTCACGGACGGGGGAGGGGACTGGCCGAACACTGGCAGGGCCTGAAGTACTGCCAGGCCCTGGCCGCTGGCCCGGGCGGCTACTTGTCGCTGACAGCCGAGGGCGAGAGCCCTGAGCTGTCCTATCGGGCCATGCAGGCAAGGGAGTTGGGGCGGGCATTCGGGCTTGCCGTAGCGGAGCGGGTCGTGCGCAGCTGCTTTCCCGCCTGTCTCGTGTCCACGCTGGACGCGGAGGCGGTATTGCTGGCGAGCTTCGCCCGCTCGGGGCCGCGGCCGACCTTGGGCGCCCGGCCACGGCCCGATTTCTTCATCGAGGCCTGGCGGCCGGGCGAGCCATCCCGGATCTTCGTGGTGACGGTTAACGGAAACCACCAGATCGCCACGAAGCGCACCAGCAAGGCCGACCGCTCGACGTCTAAACAACTGGCCAGAGCGAGTGAGCGGGCCGAACAGTTTCACCTGGGCCAGTGGAACACCACCCCATGCCTCTTGATGTCCACCGAGTTGCTGGCGATGGAGGGCATCACCATCAACGCGCTGCGGGCGCCAGGTGAAGGGCTGCTTCCCACACGAACGGCCGAGGGTAGTGGCAGCGCGGATCACGTGTTGACGGAGCGGAATCTCTTGTACGCCGGGGCCTTGAGGTTACCGGCCATCGACGGCCGCCGGGAGCGGAGCCAGGACGGATTCCTGATTCCGCGTAAGGAGATCGGCTGGTTCGGGCAGCTGCTCGCGCGCACTGGAGCTGCGGGGCAGTTGGCGTTCGCCGGCGCTGGCACGGAGATCGCCCAATACCTCACGGTCAAGCAGGGACACAAGCATTACGTTCAGCAGACTTTCGCCGGCTCGTCCAGCGTCCGCGATGCCCGGCACCGGATCGGATATACGTGGTACGTCGGGACTGATCAGGTCTTCCGCCTCAACCGAACGCGGGTGGAAGCCTTCTCCGGCATGGCCGAGGAGCTGTACGAGCTTTTGGTGAAAGGCGGCGTCGAGGCGTACCGGCAGCGGGCGTACGACCTGCGCAATACGTTGCCGACCGGCGCCTCGGCACCACAGTGGGGCCCTGAGGCCTTTCCATCATCGGTCTGAGCTGGCCAAATGCAGGGTGAGGACGGCCTGGACGAGGCAGGTGATCCGGGTGGTCGAGCACCGGAGCTTGCGAAGG
>NZ_JBHYKH010000886.1:0-1919 GCF_042741275.1 Streptomyces sp. NPDC058964 | reverse complement strand
CGATGCGGTCCTCGACCGTGCCCTCGGCGATCAGCCGGTGCACCTGCACGGGCCGGGTCTGGCCGATGCGGTACGCGCGGTCGGTGGCCTGCGCCTCCACGGCGGGGTTCCACCAGCGGTCGTAGTGCACCACGTGCTCGGCCCGGGTGAGGTTGAGGCCCGTGCCCGCGGCCTTCAACGACAGGAGGAAGACCGGTACTTCACCGTCCTGGAACCGCCGTACCAGGGTGTCGCGGTCGGTGACGGGCGTTCCGCCGTGCAGCAGCTGCGACGCCACGCCGCGAGCCGCCAGATGCCGCTCGAGGAGGCGGGCCATCCGCACGTACTGTGTGAAGACCAGAACGCCCGCCCCCTCGCAGAGGATCGTGTCGAGAAGCTCGTCCAGGAGCTCCAGCTTCCCCGAGCGTCCGGCGATCCTCGGAGAATCCTCCTTGAGGAACTGCGCCGGGTGATTGCAGATCTGCTTCAGACCGGTCAGCAGTTTCACGATCAGCCCGCGCCGAGCCATGCCGTCGGCCGCCCGGATCCGCTCCAGCGTCTCGCGCACCAGGGCCTCGTACAGGCCCGTCTGTTCTCCGGTGAGCGCGACGGGATGATCCGTCTCGGTCTTCGGCGGCAGTTCGGGCGCGACACCGGGGTCGGACTTGCGGCGCCGCAGCAGGAACGGCCGCACGAGCCGGGAGAGCCGCTCCGCGGCAGCCGGGTCCCGGCCGCCTTCGACCGCCTGCGCGTACCGGCCGCGGAAGGTGCCGAGACGGCCCAGCAGTCCGGGTGTCGTCCAGTCGAGGATCGCCCACAGCTCCGACAGGTTGTTCTCGACCGGGGTGCCGGTGAGCGCCACGCGCGCTCGTGCGCCGATGGAGCGCAGGGCTCGCGCCGTCGCCGAGTACGGGTTCTTCACGTGCTGGGCCTCGTCGGCGACGGCCATGCCCCACGGCACCTCGCCGAGGCGTTCGGCGTCCATGCGCAGGGTGCCGTAGGTCGTGAGGACGAACTCGCCGTCGGCCGTCGCGTCGAGGCTGCGCCGGGGGCCGTGGAACCGGCGCACCGGTGTGCCGGGGGCGAACCTCTCGATCTCGCGCTGCCAGTTGCCGAGGAGGGACGCCGGGCAGACGACGAGCGTGGGACCGGCGGTCGACGCGTGCGTCTGCCGGTGCAGATGCAGCGCGATGAGCGTGACCGTCTTGCCCAGGCCCATGTCGTCCGCCAGACAGCAGCCCAGGCCCAGAGAGGTCATCCGGGCCAGCCAGCCGAAGCCCCTGAGCTGGTAGTCCCGCAGGGTGGCATCGAGGGCGGCCGGCGGGACGACCGGTTCCTGTGCCTCCGGGGCCGTGAGCCGTTCCCGCAGTTCCGCGAGCCATCCCGTGGCCCGCACGCCTGCGCGGACGCCGTCGACGTCCGCCGAGCCGGTCAGCGCGGCGCCGAGAGCCGCGATCGGGGTGATCTCACGGTTGTGCCGTGCTCGGGCATGGCGCACCTCCTGGGGGTCGACCAGGACCCACCGGTCGGACAGCCTCACCAGCGGACGCTTCGCCTCCGCCAGACGGTCGAGCTCCTCCGGAGCCAGTTCCCGCCCGTCCAGCGCGAACCACCAGCCGAGAGTGAGCCGGGCGTCGGCGGAGAGGAACGACGGTGGCTCCGCCGGACCTTTGTCCCGCCCGGTCCCGTCCTCCTGCGGACCGACGGCCACGTGCGTGGAGAGCCCGCGGGACAGTTCCACGGGCCAGTGCACGTCCACGCCCGCCGCGGCGAGCGCGCGGGTGCCGTCACCGAGGAGCTCCGCGACCTCGTCGTCCGCGAGTTCCACGGCGTCGGGCACGCCCGCCGAGAGCAGGGGCGTCAGCGGCGGCCAGGCGCGTGCCGCGCGGCGCAGCGCCACCGCGACGACCCTCCGCACGCGGGGGCCGAGGCGCCCGAGC
>NZ_JBHYKH010000885.1:0-1939 GCF_042741275.1 Streptomyces sp. NPDC058964 | reverse complement strand
GGCTTCACACATGACCAGCCGGACCGGCTCTCCTATAGCATGCTGAGTGCCTGCATCGCATCGCGTTCGATGCGCGAGAGCTGGTGGAGGATGGAGCCGGCCTGCATGAGGTTCTTCGCGTCGCCGGATTCGCCTGCTGTCCCGATGAGTGCGGCCACTTGCGTCCAGAGGGTGGCGGCCTCGGTATACAGGCTGTGGCCAGTGCGCAGGTGGCTGCTGTCGATCAACTGGGCACACTCGGCGAGGAAGTCCCGGTAGAGATTGCGGAACAGGGCGCCGCCGGTGCCGGCCCTCTCCATGAGGATGGCGGCCCGTGGCAGGTCCTCCCGCGGATTGTCGCTGCGCTGCAGCCACTTCGGTACTTGCTTGGCGGTCTTCTCGATGCCCCGGTGGCCCAGGTTCGCGATGGGCGGGTCCAGGAAGGCGTTGGCGCAGGTCTTGATCGCGGGGATGATCCGCTCCTGTGGAGACGCCAGGTTGCCGGGCGCTGTGATGGTGAAGGAGCGGTGCTTGGCGGTCATGGGGCCGCGCTCGGCTCTGGCCCTGGCCAGGCCGGCGAGGCTGGTCGAGACGGCTCCGCCCTGCGGGCCGGTGTCCACCAGGTAGGCGTCCTGTTCGTCGTAGCCGTACATGGCCACGACGTGCCCGCCGAAGTGCACCTTGGTGCTGAAGTAGTCCAGGTGGTAACTGTCGAGCTGAAGGCCGACCGGCCGACCGGCGTCGATGGGTGCCGCCACGTTCTGCCATGCCTTGCGCGGGGAGGTGGTCTCCCCGACCAGCAGCTGAAGCCCGAGTACGGCGGCCAGGTTCCTGGTGAGCTCGAACGGCTTGACCCGGCCTCCCAAGAAGGGAAAACCCATGCCTTTGCTGTCCCAGTAGATGAAGGACAACCCGGAGCCAAGCCCGAACAGCATGGGCTCGGACAAGTCGAGTCCCTCATGGCGCAGCAGCACGCCCAGCGCCGTCGTCTCGCAGTGCTGCATACCGCGGACATCAATGTGCTTCACCATGGTCATGCCACTAATTCTCCTCCTCGCCAGTGGCGCAGACGGGCGTGCCACCGACAGCCGTCCGGAACGCCGGCCGCTGATGGTCACGACCGGGGTACGGCCGCGTCGGCCCCAGGTCGTCCCCTGGGCGGCCGTCGCGTGAAGCCCGTCTCGTCCTCGAAGCAGACGTAGCCCCCGCAGGCCGCCCGGGCCCTTTTACCTCCGCCCAGGTCGCCTCCTTCCAGCCGGTCACGGCCTGCTCGTCCCGTTCGGCGACGCGCCGTGCGGGGATCTGCGGGCTGAAGCCGAGCCGGTGCAGCAATCGGGTGGCGCCCGAGACGCTGTCGGAGACGTGGAACTTCCTGCCGATCAGCGTGGCCACCCTCGATGCAGTCCACACCTGATCCTCCACCCAGCCATGCGCTGCCGCCCTGCTCCAGATACCCAGCCAGCGCCGATCCCGCGCAGACGCGCGTCCCGTCCCGGTAGATTCACCCGGAGTCGACGCTTGTTCGGGTGGAGAGCTGGCACGTCCAGGGCTTCCATACGTCGGGCCCTCCTCCGTGCCACACGACGAGCGGGTGTTCAGCCACGGCCACCTCGCCCGGAGGCGCAAGCCCGGCCTGGCCGAGTAGCAGCATCAGGTCATGCAGGCCGTGCGCGGTGGCCAACAGTCTTCGCATCCACCTGCACTCGACGCCCGCCGACTCGTCGGGCGGGCGCACTCTCACGCGATGTTCATCCACGCCCTCACCCTCGCCTGCCACCACAGCGCCCGCACCTGATGTGACGGGCGCGTGCACGGTCACCCAGACGGCGATCGGCGCGTGTGAGGTGTCCGTGCGGAGCTGGGCTGCCCCGCTCTTGCCATGACCGGCGTCCCTGCATTTGGCGTCCGGGCGGGCAGCCGGGGCCGGCTGCTGTCGTGGCGCGGCCCCAGCTGCCGGGGG
>NZ_JBHYKH010000884.1:0-1950 GCF_042741275.1 Streptomyces sp. NPDC058964 | reverse complement strand
GTCCGCGACGGCCGGGCGGGGCCGGTCGGTGGGCAGCTCCAGCTGCTCCGGCAGCCCGGCCAACCGCTCCTTCCAGTGGACGAGCTGCCGGCCGGCCGCGCTGTCGGCGTCGGCCTCGTCGCCGAGAACCTCCCGCTGCCAGAGCGCGTAGTCGGCGTACTGGACGGGGAGCGCCTGCCAAGCGGGCGCGTCGCCGGCGCGACGGGCGGTGTAGGCGGCGGTGAGGTCCTGGGCGAGCGGGGTGCGGGACCAGGCGTCGCTGGCGATGTGGTGGACCAGCAGCAACAGGACGTGCTCCTGCTCCGACACCCGGAAGAGCCGCATCCGCACGGGCAGGTCTGCCGTCAGGTCGAAGGGGTACGACGCGGCCTCCGCCACCCGGTCCGCGACCTCCTCCTCGGACACGTCGACGACCGTGAAGGGCGTCGCGGCGGCCTCGACGGGCAGCACGATCTGGTACGCGCCCTGCTCGTCCTCGGTGAAGACCGTGCGCAGGCTCTCGTGCCGGGCGACGACCTCACCGATCGCCGCGCGCAGGGCCTCCACGTCCAGTGTGCCGTCGAGACGCAGCGTGAGCACGGTGTTGTAGGTCGCCGACGGTCCTTCGAGCTGGTGGAGGAACCAGAGGCGCTGTTGGGCGTAGGAGAGCGGGATGCGCTCGGGACGCGGCTTCGCGGTGAGTGCGGTGCGGACGGTGCCGGAGGTGTCGAGGGCGTCGGCGAGTCCCGCCACGGTCGGCGTCTCGAACAGCTGCCGGATCGGCAGCTCGACACCGAGGGTGCTGCGGACGCGGCTGACGAGGCGGGTGGCGAGGAGGGAGTGTCCGCCGAGGTCGAAGAAGTTGTCGTCGATCGTCACGTCACCCACGCCGAGGATCTCGGCGTACAGGCCGCAGAGGATTTCTTCGCGGGGGGTGCGGGGGGTTCGTCCGGTGGTGGTTGTGGGGGTGTAGGTGGGTGCGGGGAGGGCTTTGCGGTCGAGTTTGCCGTTGGGGGTGAGGGGGAGGGCGGCGAGGACGACGTAGGCGGTGGGGCGCATGTAGTCGGGAAGGGCGTGGGCGACTGCGTCCCGGAGGGTGTTCTCGTCGTATTCGTGGGTGGCGACGACGTAGGCGACGAGTCGTTGGTCGCCGGGGGTGTCTTCGCGGAGTTGGACGGTGGCCTGGGTGATGCCGGGCTGGGTGGTGAGGGTGGTGTCGATTTCGCCGAGTTCGATGCGGTGGCCGCGGAGTTTGATCTGGTGGTCGGTGCGGCCGTCGTAGGTGAGGTGGCCGTGGTGGTTCCAGTGGGCGAGGTCGCCGGTGCGGTAGAGCCGGGTGCCGGGGTTGCCGAAGGGGTTGGCCACGAACCGTTCGGAAGTCAGGGCGGGGCGGGCGTGGTAGCCGCGGGCGAGTTGTTCTCCGGCGAGGTAGAGCGCTCCTGTGATGCCGGGGGGTACGGGGCGTAGGGCGGCGTCGAGTACGTAGACCTGGGTGTTGGCGAAGGGCCGTCCGATGGGGACGGGGCCGTCTTCGGTGCCGTCGAGGTGGTGGTCGGTGATGTTGACGGTGGATTCGGTGGGTCCGTAGGCGTTGATGACCTGCACGTGGGGGTGCTGGGTCCGCCAGGCCGTCAGGTGGTCGGTGTGCAGTGCCTCGCCGCCCAGGATGAGGGTGTGGGAGGGGGAGGCCGTCTCCGGCAGGGTGGTGAGCAGGGGGAGATGGCTGGGGGTGGCCTTGATGAGAGTCGGCTGTGCCACCGTCTCTTCGAGGCTGGTGAGGTGGACGGTTCCGCCTGCGGTGAGAGGCGTCCACAGGGCGGTGATGGTGAGGTCGAAGGCGAGGGGGGAGTGCAGGACGGTGTCGCCGTTCATGGCGGTGTATGTCCTGCGGGCCCGGTGGAGGTAGGTGGCCAGGGCGTGTTTTTCTATTATGACTCCCTTTGTGCGTCCTGTGGAGCCGTATTTTTATAT
>NZ_JBHYKH010000883.1:855-1951 GCF_042741275.1 Streptomyces sp. NPDC058964 | reverse complement strand
GCCCGGGACGGCCCGGCCCTTCCCCGGCTCTCGGCACACGTCCGGGACGCCGTTCCCCGCGGACGCTCAGTGGGCGAGGTTCACCAGCGCGCGCACCCGCTTGCCGACCGGTATGCGTTCTGCGGTCACCTCCGAGGCCAGGGCGTGCACGATCTCCAGACCGTGCCGTCCGATCCTCTGCGGGTCCCTGGGGAAGCGCCGGGGCAGCGCGACACTGCTGTCGTAGACGCACACGGCGACGGCGGTGTCCGTGCCCTCCAGTTCCAGGATGTACGGGCCGTTGCTGTGCCGGTCCGCGTTGGTGACCAATTCGCTGACCACCAGCAGCAGCTCGCCGTCGGCGCGGTCGTCGATGGCGGCGCACCACTCTGTCCTGAGCTGCTCGAGGAAGCGCGCGGCGAAGGTCCGTGCCTCGGCGATGCATCCCGGTTCGCCGGTGTAGTGGGCCGCCCGCCGGAGCGGTTCCACGGGCACGTCGAAACCAGTAGGTATCACTGCCCCGTCCAGGTGTTCGGTCATGCGTTTCTCTCTCGGAACCCGGTCTGGCCGGTCTCTGCTGCACCAGTGCTCGTACCCCGAGCGCGGCGTCGCAGTCCAGGACGCTGTTCGCCGATCGCGCACATCGGACACACAGCGGCCGGCCCGGACCGGTGGAGGACCGAAGGACCGTCCCCCACCTGCGGTCCTTCGGGATCGGGAGATCGAGGGCGTGGCTCACTGACTCTGCTGACCGCCTGTATCGGCCGGTTCCGGAGCGTTGCCCGTGTCGTTCTGCTGCGGCGCGTTGGAGGTGGCCTCCGGCTGCTGGGCCGTGTCGGAGGAGCCCGGGGAGCCCGGGGCCAATGACTCCGTGACCGTGCCTTCCGTCGCCGACTCGGGGGCCGAGGTCGGCTCGGACGTCGGGGGCTCCGAGGACGGGGCCTGCGAACCGGGGGATTCCGAGGACGGGGACTCCGAGGACGGCGACTGCGACGACGGGGACTCGGAGGACGGCGACTCCGAGGACGGGGATTCCGAGGACGGCGACTGCGACGACGGGGACTGCGACGACGGCGACTTCGAACCCGGGGAGGACGAGGACGGGGAGGACGAGGAC
>NZ_JBHYKH010000883.1:0-845 GCF_042741275.1 Streptomyces sp. NPDC058964 | reverse complement strand
CAGGGGGGGGGTGCCCCCGGGCGGGCGCGCGACCGGCGGGGGCCGCCTCGGCGGCCTCCTACGCCCGGGGGCTCACCGCGGGCGGGGCGGCCGGGGCCCCCCCGGTCGACGTCGGCGAGGAGGTGCCGGTCGGAGTCGGCGAGGACGGACTCGGCGGCAGCGGCGAGACGGGCGTCGCCCAGGGGTTCACGGGGTGCTTGGGCGGCTTGGTCCACTGGTCGTCGTGGCCCGAGTGGTCACCCCGGTGGCGGTGGAACCACTTGTCCTGGTGGCTGTCGAAGATGACGAAGACCTTGATGACCTGCGTCGCGGGCCGCACCACGACCACGTTCGAGGGCCGGTACGACGCCCAGTGGTCGCCCTTCACCTTCGGTGTGGTCCGCTGCGCGACCGGAGGGGTCAGCGGGTTCCCGGACATGCAGCGCACCCGGGGCACGCCTCGGCTGTCGACCAGCACGGCCGTGCCCGTCTGCAGGACGGCCTGATAGCTGGTGGCGGCGCCGCCGCGGTAACCGTGGTCGGTGACCCGCGTGTCAACGCGCAGCTGTACCGGGGTCAGCGAGCGCAGATAGGCGGGAACGGCCGACGGCCCCACTCCGGCGACCGAGGCGAACGCCCTGTTCTTGGCCGGGCTCGCCTGCAGGGCCCGGATCTGTTTCTCGACGTCGCAGCTGGGGGTGTTGTGGGTGCCGGCGTAGAGACCGGGGTCGCCGCCCTGCACGCTGTGCAGCTCGTTCACCGGGGCCGTGGCGCCGGCCGGGGCCATCGAGGGTTTGATAGGCGCGGCGGAGCTGCGGGGGGGCGGGGGAGGCCGATAGAGGGGGTGTGGGGGCGTGGGCTCGGCC
>NZ_JBHYKH010000882.1:0-1955 GCF_042741275.1 Streptomyces sp. NPDC058964 | reverse complement strand
CATTTATACACACCCCCTAAATCGTGGTGTGACAATGGGTTCTCGCCGGCTCGAAATCGGTTTGTCATTCTGACAAATAACCCTTCGGGAAATAAAAAAAACGGCTCCATAAAGAGGAACCGTTTTGCTTCAAAAATCACGTTTTGTGTTATACTGGAGAAACGAAATTGTGTTTTCAAAATTGTCATTTTCGACATGATAACTTTTCTCGTAGTGTGGTTTTGCCGAACCCACTACTTTTTTTATGTCTCCGAACTTCATTTCTTCCCGTTCCGGCTTAACAATCCCTTTTGATTTTCGATACATATTCATTCCGGAAGGATACATGTGCAGCCGTCCGCCTTTTAAAAATTTCTTTTCCCGACCTTCTACGATCTTTGTTTGCACCTCACAGCCCTCTGAAGCCACTTTTAAGGCTGTTTCCCTGTCTTGGACATCTTCTAGGTCTATATCAGTCAAATAAGCGCTCAAATAGGCTCCTATGTTGTCTATATCCTTTAATGACTTGATTGTTACAAATCCTAAACCCCATAGACTCCTTAATTCAGCATTTTTAATATAAATCTTATCCAAATCATTAAAGCGCATTAAAACATGACAATGCCAGGCTCCACGTCCTTGTGGCTCTACCACCGATAAATAATCTATCGAACTTTCTTTCTTGTATTTATAACGCAACCTGTCGATAAAATTTTGAAAATCACTATAAAGTTTTTTCGTGTCCGTCATATTTTTCTTGTATGTCAAAGTTATATGTAATTCATTTGGCCGTCCTATAAAATTGTTATTTATCAAATAACGCAGCTTCTTAAAGGTTTGTCTCAAAGAATTATAATTTTCCTGCCGATTTTCCGAATGCTCGAACTCCCGGATCTCCCCAGTAGAGAGGTCTACAAACCTATCCTTGTCCAATTTTTTGATATTATTTTTCCGGTTCATCTTCTCCATATGCTGAACTTCAATGACGTGATTCATAGTGGTCACTTTTACAACATCATTTGGAGCTATGAAAACCGCGTCACCATTGCGTTTATCCATCCATTTCCCCTCAATTTTTCCTGTAATGTTTAATTAAAATCAAGTTAATAATAAAGAACCCCAAATCCGAAGTCAGTTTTTCAACAAAAATTAGCGTCCTTTTCCCAAATAGTCCCTATACAATTCCTTAATAGCAAACTCAATTACAGCATCTTTTGAAACTCTTCCAAATTCATTGTGTTTTGTAAAATGTTCGGCTAATAACTCTAGCTTTTTAAATGTTTCAACAGTAATTCGAGGTCCAATTTGTTTTTTCTCTTCCATCCAAACACACTCCTAACAAGTTGTTAACATAATTCTAACATTGGAAATAATAGAATTCAAGAACAGAAAAAAGAAGCACACTCGGAATGATATTTCGTTTCCTTTTGATTCCGAGCCTCCACCCCTTACAATCCCCAAAGGCAACCGACAAGGGAAAATTCGTCCCTTATCGGCACCTCCGGAAATTGTACAGCAAGGGGTCACTCCCAATAAAAAGACTACGACATATAAAACAGGTTTAGCTTCAGAGAAAAAGAGCATAAGGAAACTCGGTGCCACCCTAAAAAAAAGGGTGTCAAACAGGCTGTGCCTGTTGAGTTTCTATGCTCTTAGAACAGGTGCCGTTTTTGAAGCCAAAGATATAGCATAGATACCCCATAGATATAGCAGGGATATACCAAAATATCTCTAGAGATACGGGTATCTATGCTATATCTCTCTACAAGATTCCTCCACACGCTTGACGGAAATGCTTCAGCATTTTAGCACTCACTCGACAGAGTGTATAAGTGCGCCATTCGGAATTTCAAAGCTTCAAATTTCACAGAGAGTGCCCATTTATACACACCCCCTAAATCGTGGTGTGACAATGGGTTGTCGCCGGCTCGAAATCGGTTTTTAATTATGACAAATAAAACAAAGGGAAATAAAAA
>NZ_JBHYKH010000881.1:0-1957 GCF_042741275.1 Streptomyces sp. NPDC058964 | reverse complement strand
GGCGGGTGGGCCCGGGGGGCGTGGTGCTGCGGCGCGGGGGCGGGGGCGCAGTGCCGGGGCTCGGGCGGGTCGCCCGGCTCCGCAAGCAGGCCGCCGCCCGCGGCATCGCCCTCGCGGCCGCCCAGATCATCGACCCGGCCACCTCCGAGCTGCGCGACCTGTTCGCCGCGAAGTACTCCCGGCTGCGCGCCCACAAGGGCGTGTCGGTGGAACTCGCGCACGACGTCGTCGCGGACGCCAACTACTTCGGCACCCTGATGGTGGAGGAAGGGCTGGCGGACGGCATGGTCTCCGGGTCCGTGCACTCCACGGCCGCCACCATCCGCCCCGCCTTCGAGATCATCAAGACCGAGCCGGGCTCCTCGATCGTGTCGTCGGTGTTCTTCATGTGCCTGGCCGACAAGGTGCTGGTCTACGGCGACTGCGCGGTCAACCCCGACCCGAACGCCGAGCAGCTGGCGGACATCGCCATCCAGTCGGCCGCCACCGCCCAGCAGTTCGGCGTGGAGCCACGGATCGCGATGCTGTCGTACTCCACCGGCACCTCCGGTTCGGGCGCCGACGTCGACAAGGTTCGCGAGGCGACGGAGCTGGCCCGCTCGCGGCGGCCCGACCTGAAGATCGAGGGACCGATCCAGTACGACGCGGCCGTGGAACCGTCGGTCGCGGCCACCAAGCTGCCGGGCTCCGAGGTGGCCGGGCAGGCCAGCGTGCTGATCTTCCCCGACCTCAACACCGGCAACAACACGTACAAGGCCGTGCAGCGCTCGGCCGGCGCCATCGCCGTCGGCCCGGTCCTGCAGGGCCTGCGCAAGCCGGTCAACGACCTGTCCCGGGGCGCCCTCGTCCAGGACATCGTCAACACCGTCGCCATCACGGCGATCCAGGCCCAGAACCCGAGCGAGAAGGCATTCGCCCAGTGAGCCCCGCCCACCCGTCTCCCACGACTCCCACCCCCGCCCCGTCCGACGAGCTTCGCTCGGCCCCTCCCGCTCGAGTCCTCGTCCTCAACTCCGGCTCTTCGTCGGTGAAGTACCAGCTGCTGGACATGCGCGACGGCAGCCGGCCGGCGGCGGGCCTCGTCGAGCGCATCGGCGAGCAGACCTCCCGGCTGAAGCACACCTGCCTCGCCTCGGACACCACCCGCGAGCTGAACGGGCCCATCGCCGACCACGACGCCGCCCTCAAGGCCGTCGCCGAGGAACTGGCCAGGGACGGTCTCGGCCTCGACTCCCCGGAACTGGCCGCCATCGGGCACCGGGTGGTGCACGGCGGCATGTTCTTCACCCAGCCCACGCTCATCGACGACGCCGTGCTCCGCGAGATCGAGCGGCTGATCCCCCTCGCGCCGCTGCACAACCCGGCCAACCTCACCGGCATCCGCACCGCGCGGGCGCTGCGCCCCGACCTGCCCCAGGTCGCCGTCTTCGACACGGCGTTCCACACGACCATGCCGGAGTCCGCGGCGCGCTACGCCATCGACCCGAAGCTCGCCGACCGGCACCGTATCCGGCGCTACGGCTTCCACGGCACCTCGCACGCCTATGTCTCCCGGGCGGCCGCGGAACTTCTCGGCAAGGACCCGGACGAGGTGAACGTCATCGTGCTGCACCTGGGCAACGGGGCGTCCGCCTCGGCGGTGCGGGGCGGCCGGTGCGTGGACACCTCCATGGGGCTCACCCCGTTGGAGGGGCTCGTGATGGGAACGCGCTCCGGCGACCTGGATCCCGCCGTAATCTTCCATTTGGCGCGAGTTGGCGGAATGTCCATGGACGAGATCGACACTCTTCTCAACAAGAGAAGCGGTCTGTTCGGCCTGTGCGGTGACAACGACATGCGGGAGATCCGCCGCCGGGTGGACGAGGGCGACGAGGATGCACGGCTCGCCGGCGCCCTCACAAAAAAAACCCAGAAGAAATAAAAACAGTCTCAGATAGACAAAACCAAGCCCACACAC
>NZ_JBHYKH010000880.1:0-1975 GCF_042741275.1 Streptomyces sp. NPDC058964 | reverse complement strand
TGACCGAGGTGGCCGTGCCCTGGCGGCTGCTCACGGCGGCCGGTCACGAGGTGGTCTTCGCCACCGAACGTGGCGGGGGCCCGCCCCCCCGCCCCCCCCCGCGGCGCACGGGCGGGGGGGTGGGTGGGGCGGGGGGGGGGGCGGGGGGCCCCGCCCCCGGCCCGCCGGGGGGGGCCCTGGGGGGGGCGGGGCCGGGGGGGCCCCCGCCCCCCCTCGCCTGGCCGCCGGCGGGCGCCCGGCCGCTCGGCACGGAGCACCTCTACACCGGCCTCGCCGCTCTGGGCCTCGAATACGGCCCACTTTTCCAGGGCCTCACGAGTACCTGGCGCGACGGGGACACGGTCTGCGCCGAGGTGACGCTGCCCGAGGGCGCCGAGACCGACGGCTATGGCATCCATCCCGCCCTCCTCGACGCGGCCCTGCACTCCATCGCCGCGGGGGAGCTGCTGCCCGCGCCCGAACCCGGTTCGGCCTGGCTGCCGTTCTCCTGGTCCGACGTCACCCTGCACGCCACCGGTGCCCGTACCCTGCGCGTGAGGGTGGCCGCCACCGCACCCGGTGCCGTCACCCTGGACGCCGCCGACCCGGACGGGCAGCCAGTGCTGTCCGTCGGGACGCTCGCCCTGAGGCCGGTGCCAGTGGCGGGGGCGCAGGGTGCGGCGCGCGTGGGCGACGCGGAGTACGGCGTCGAGTGGACCGTGACCGAGATGCCGCACACCGAGGCAGGGGAGCCGCTGCGGCTGCCCGAGCCCGGCCACGCGGAGGCCCTGACCACGGCCGGCTGGTCCGCGCTGACCGCCCCGGCCGCGAGCACACCCACCGAGGCCGCGACCGTCGTCCTCGAGGCGCTCCAGGAGTGGCTGGAGCGGGCCGCGCCCGACGAGCGGCTGCTCCTGGTCACCCGGGGCGCCGTGGCCACCGCGCCCGGTGAGGACGTCACCGACCTCGGCCAGGCCGCGGTCACCGGACTGGTCCGGGCGGCCCGGACCGAGTACCCGGGGCGCCTGCTGCTGATCGACATCGACACGGACGGAGAGCCGCTCTCCGCCTCCGTCCTCACTTCCGACGAGGACGAACTCGCCCTGCGGGGCGGCACCTTGCTCGCGCCACGCCTGGTGCGGCGCACGACGGCGGCCGGGCCGGAGCCGGCCTGGCCGACCACCGGCACCGTCCTGGTCACCGGCGGCACCGGCGGTCTCGGCGCCCTGGTCGCCCGCCATCTGGTCGCCGAGCACGGCGTACGAAGCCTGGTCCTCACGAGCAGGCGCGGTCCCGACGCCCCCGGCTCCACCGAACTCGCCGAAGAACTGAGGGAGTCGGGCGCCGATGTCACCGTCGCCGCCTGCGACGTCGCCGACCGGGACGCGCTCGCCGCGCTGCTGACGACACACCCCGGCATCACCGCGGTCGTGCACACGGCGGGTGTGGTCGACGACGCCACCCTGGCGCGGCTCACCCCGGCCCAGCTGCGGCGCGGCCGCGCCCCCAAGGCGGAGGCCGCCCGGCATCTGCACGAACTCACCCAGGATCTCGAGGCGTTCGTGCTCTTCTCGTCCGCCGCCGGCGTGCTGGGCGGCGGCGGACAGGCCAACTACGCCGCCGCCAACGCCTACCTGGACGCCCTCGCCGCACACCGCCGTGCCCATGGCAAGCCCGCGGTGTCACTGGCCTGGGGCCTGTGGGACCCGGCCACCGGCGGCATGGGCGCCGATCTCACCGCCACCGACCTGGAGCGGATGGCCCGTGCCGGCGTACGTCCCCTCGGAGCGGAGCAGGGCCTCGCCCTCCTCGACGCGGTCGTGGCCGCGGCGGACGCGCTCACCGTGGCCGTACGCCTGGACGTTCCCGCGCTCGCCCGGTCGCTCCGCGGCTCGGTCCCGGGCCTGCTGCGCTCCCTCGTCCGTCTCCCGGCCCCCCCGGCCCCCCCCCGCGGCGGGGCGGGGGGGGGGCGCCGGGGCGCCCCGCGCCCCCCCCC
>NZ_JBHYKH010000879.1:0-1996 GCF_042741275.1 Streptomyces sp. NPDC058964 | reverse complement strand
ACCCGGGGTGGCCGACTCGGGGTCCCCCCCCCCGTCGGTCGGGGGCGCGCGCCCGCCCCCGGGCGCCGGGTCGCGGCCCGCGGGGGTCCGCGTCGACCAGGGCGTCGTCCTGGCCGACGAGGTAGACGATCCGGCCGCTGATCCCGGGGGTCAGGTCGAGTGTGGGCGTGGGCCGGCTCATCGGGATGTCGGTGGTCGGCAGCCAGCCGGCGTAAAGGACCGCGGTGCGGCTGACCGGCAGCCGGCAGGCCGCCAGGTAGGCCAGATGGCCGCCGGCGCTGAATCCGATCACCGCCGTCCGCTGGATGCCCGGTTGTGCGCCCAGCCAGTTCAGGCAGGCCGCCACGTCGGCCAGGGCCTCCTCCCGGTGCAGTTGGTGCAGCAGGGCGAACCCCTCCTCGCGCCCGGCGTCGGTGCGCTCGAGCCAGCGGCCGGGGTCGGCGTGCCGGTGGTAGAACTCCGGTGCGAGGGTCAGGTAGCCGGCTTCCGCCAGGTCGTCGGCCACACCGCGGATGTCCGGATTCACCGCGAACAGCTCGTGCGCCACCACCACCGCGACCGGGGCAACGCGGCCGGCCGGCCGGGCCAGGTAGGCATGCATGCCGGTGCCGTCGGCCACGGGCACCGTGATGGTTTCCGAAGTGATCGTCATGAAGCTCAGCATGGTTGACGCCGGAGGTGGTAACCAGCGCACCTCTTTACTGGTAATGGCATGACTAGGCTGGCGGCATGTCGGCAACCGGAGATTCGCGCGCACTGGGACAGCTACTCCGATCGCGGCGTGAGCGCCTGCGC
Organism: Streptomyces sp. NPDC058964; assembly: GCF_042741275.1. Lineage (NCBI taxonomy): Bacteria > Bacillati > Actinomycetota > Actinomycetes > Kitasatosporales > Streptomycetaceae > Streptomyces > Streptomyces sp. NPDC058964. The sequence continues at coordinate 1,201 of NZ_JBHYKH010000879.1, read as the reverse complement.
CCCGGAGATGTCGGCCTGCCTGCCGGAGGCCGCCGGCGTACGGCGGGGCTGCGCCGCGAGGAGGTCGCGCTGCTGGCCAATGTGTCCGTCACCTACTACACGTTCCTGGAGCAGGGGCGTCCGGTGCGGCCCTCGGACCAGGTGCTGGAGGCGCTGGCCGACGCGCTGCGGATGTCCCGTGCCGAACGGCAGTATCTGCGGGTGCTGGCCCGCGGCCGGGAGGACCCGGCCGACACCGGCGCCGGCGCGGCGCCGGCCGAGTGGGTCGAGCCCGGGGGTGGTCGCCGTGGTCCGGCGGCTCGAGCCATCGCCCACGTTCGTCAAGGGCCGCCGCTGGGATGTGCTGGCCTCGAACCCCGCCGCCCGCGAGTTGTTCACCGACTGGGACGGGCTGCCCGCGGACGAGCGCAACCTCGTGCGCTGGATGTTCACCGCGCCGCGTGCCCGCGAGGTGTACCTCGAATGGGAGCCGGAGGCCCGTGCCATGCTCGGCCGCTTCCGGCTCGCCGCGGCCAGACATCCGGAGGATCCCCGCTTCGAGGCGTTGATCGAGCAGCTGAAGCGGGACAGCGAGGAGGTCCGCCAGTGGTGGCCCCGGCACGACGTCATGACGGTGGGCAGCGGATCGAAGAAGCTGCGCCATCCGAGGCGCGGACCGCTGGAGTACACCCACGTCGTGCTTCGGATCGCCGACAATCCCGACCAGACCCTGGTCACGTACTCCCCGACAGATTCCGACCCGGACCCTGACCCGCGCGGCGGCGGTGGGCAGTAGGGACCGCTGCGCACAGTCTCGGTGGAGCGGCCAGGGCGCCGCCGTTCGGGTCACCCCGAGCGGCCCTTCCGGTGATGGGCAGGTGCCAGGTGGCCGGGCGGGCCTTCGTAGGTGGTACGACGTCCCAGCAAGGACGAACGCGAGACCTGCGAGGGGATCGGCCATGTATGCAGCGGTTCGGCGATACCAAGGGGTGACCGATCCGGCCGAGGCGGGACGCCTCGTGAACGAGGGATTCGTGCCGCTCATGCGCGAGATCCCGGGCTTCGTGGCGTACTACTGGGTGGACGCCGGGGACGGAGTCATGGTCTCGACCAGCGTCTTCCAGAACCAGGCGGGCGTAGAGGAGTCGGTCTCGAGAGCGGCGGAATTCGTACGGGACCATCTGGCGTCGTTGCTCCCCAACCCTCCCCAGGTCATGGGCGG
>NZ_JBHYKH010000878.1:0-1999 GCF_042741275.1 Streptomyces sp. NPDC058964 | reverse complement strand
ACCTGGAGAACGCCCCCTTCGTCACCGGCGAGATCCTCCACGTCGACGGCGGCATGAGCGCCGGCCACTGAATGCGGGACGCCTTTCGTGACGGAGGCCGGAGGTCTCCGTCACGGCCCGACGACACGACCATGAGGAGAACCCGATGAACGGCACCACGGACGACGAGGCGGTCCTGCGCGCAGTGCTCGACCGGTGGAAGGCCGCCGTCGACGGTCATGAACCGGAACTGGTGGCCGCCCAGTTCACCGAAGACGCGATCTTCCAGGGGCTGCACCCCTACACCGTCGGACGGCCGGGAGTCGCCGCCTACTACGCCTCACAGCCCATCGGACTGAAGGCCGAGTACCGCGTCCTGGAGACCAGGCGCCTCGCCGACGGCCTCGTGCTCGGCTATCTGGACGTCGACTTCTCGTTCACCGACCGGCCCGCGATCGACGTCAACCTCAGTGTGCTGGTCAGGCGTACGCAGGAGGGCTGGCTCATCGCCCACTACCAGGTCTCCCGCCTCGGCTAGCGCGCGTTCCCCGTCGCCCGGGTTCAAGCGGTCACCCGGGCGACGAACGCGGCGACGTTCGCCACGGTCCGCCGGATCTTCTCCTCCAGGGTGAGCGACTCCTGGAGCCGCGCACCGGCGCCCGCGTCCTTCATGCCCCGCACGTACAGCGAGCAGGCGAGGTCGCTGCAGATGTAGGCGCCGACCGAGTTGCCCTGCTGCCCGGCCTTCCCCGCCCTCGGCGCGACCATCAGGGAGACACCGCCGGTGTGGGAGGTCAGGCACATCGAGCACATGCTGCGCCGCGCCTGCGAGAAGACCGGGCCGGAGCCGCGCAGCGTCAGGGCCCTCGGGCGGCCGTCGAGTTCCAGGACGAGGAAGGCGCGGTCGGGGGCCTGGGGGTCGCGCCAGCCGAGGAAGTCGAGGTCGTCCCAGGGCCGGTCGGCCAGGTCGCGCGGGACGGACAGGCGCCTCGCCTCGCCCTTGGTGCAGTTGACGAACGCGGCGCGGATCTCTTGCTCGGTCAGTGGCTTCATAAGGGACAAGCTAATTTGCCTAAAACCTTTAGGCAAATGCATAATCTTCTCTGTTCAACAGGAGGAAGGTTATGGCGCGCGCAGGGCTGACCACGGAACGCCTGACCCGGGCGGGAGCGGAACTGGCCGACGAGGTCGGCTTCGACCAGGTGACCGTCTCGGCACTCGCCAGACGGTTCGACGTCAAGGTGGCGAGCCTCTACTCGCATGTGAAGAACTCCCAGGACCTGAGGACCCGGATCGCACTGCTGGCCCTGGAGGAGCTCGCGGACCGGGCGGCCGACGCGCTGGCCGGCCGGGCCGGCAAGGACGCCCTGGCCGCCTTCGCGAACGTCTACCGCGACTACGCGCGGGAGCATCCCGGCCGATACGCGGCGGCCCGGCTCAGGCTCGACCCGCAGACGGCGGCCGCGAGCGCCGGCGTCCGCCATGCGCAGATGACGCGGGCGATCCTGCGCGGCTACGACCTCACGGAGCCGGACCAGACCCACGCGGTCCGCCTCCTGGGCAGCGTCTTCCACGGCTACGTCAGCCTGGAACTGGGCGGTGGGTTCAGTCACAGCGCCCCCGACTCCGGGGAGAGCTGGACACGGATCATCGATGCCCTGGACGCCCTGTTGCGGAGCTGGCCCGCGCCCTGACCGGAAAGACTCGCACGCGAGTACGCCTCACGCGTCATCCGTCGAACCTGACCCGCCGCACCTCACCGTCAACCGTCAACCGTCAGACGTCGACACGACGAGCTCCACCCGGACGCCGCCACCCATCGCCTCATCGGTGAACGCTTTGCCGCGCGGGTCTTCAGGGCCGGCGGTCCGCTCGCGGGGCAGGGCGCCTGACACGACGTCTCGTCGTGCCATCGGCGGCCGGAGAAGGAAACGTGGTGGGGGGGGGGGGGGCGCCCCCGCCGCGGCCCCGCCCCCCCGAGAGAGGGGGGGGGCGCCCCCCCCCCCGCCCCGGGGGGGGT